>JAYUYU010000415.1:0-30718 GCA_043752365.1 Myxococcales bacterium
GGGGAACGAGGGAACAGCTCGGTCACGGTTCGCCCGGCCATCAGTGACACCAGTTGGCTGCGGGTCGTGCCTTTCACGAGCCCGGCCGCTACCGAGCGACCGTCGCGCAGCACCGTGTACTCACTGGCGATGCGCTCGACCTCTTCCAGGAAGTGCGAAATGTACAGCACCGTAACGCCGTCGCCGGACAAGCGGCGGACGATGCCGAACAGGCGCTCGGTATCGGCGCCCGTGAGCGCGCTCGTCGGCTCGTCCAAGATCAGTACCTTGCAGTGGGCGTTGGACAATGCACGCGCAATGCTGACCAGCTGCCGGTCGGCTGGCGACAATTGCCGAAGCGGCGTCTCGAGACCAAACGAGCTCGTCGCGCCGACTTGCTCGAGCGCGCGCCGGGCCACCTGCGTGCTGCGAGCGGCATCGATGAACGGTCCGCGCACGGGCTCGCTGCCGAGCAAAATGTTCTCACGCACGCTCAAATCGGCGCAAAAAAGCGGCTCTTGGTAGACGATGGCGACGCCGGCTCGCCGCGCCGCTTCAGGGCTGCTGGGTCGGAACGGAGCGCCGTCCAGCATCAGCTCGCCGGCGTCGGCTACTTCGGCGCCGGACAAAATTTTCATCAGCGTGCTCTTGCCAGCGCCGTTTTCTCCCAGCACGGCGTGCACCGCCCCGGGCGAAGCCGAGAGGCTCACCCCGGCGAGCGCCCGGGCAGGTCCGAAGGACTTTTGCAGCTGGCGTAGCTCGAGCCGCATCACGGAGTCGAGCCGAGCCACTCCGCGAGCGGCGGGGAGAGCAGCGCCTTCATCTCGGGCTGATCCATGTTGGCCCTGTCGATGAGCGACGCGCCCGTGTCGATGCGGCTCTCCACCTTCTCCTTCTTCAAGTGGGCGACCAACGTTTTGACGGCCAGGTAGCCCATGTTGAAGGGGTTCTGCAGCACCAACCCGTCGATTTTGCCGGCCCGCATGCCTTCGACCAGCTTGGTCGACGAGTCAAAGCCGATGAAGCGCAGCTTGCCGGCCAAGCCCGCCTTCTCGAGCGCCAACAGCATGCCAAAGGTCGTCGATTCGTTCGGGCAAAACGCGCCCTGCAGCTGGCCCTTGCCGGCGTTTTGCGCGAGCAGCAGGTTCTCGCTCGCCGCGAAGGCGCTTTCGGTGGTGGCGCCACCGTACTGGTTCTCGCTCACCAACTTGATGTCGGGAAATTTGCGGATGGCTTGTAGGAAGCCTTCCTCACGGTTGTGCGTGCTGGCGGAGCCTTCTTGGTAGCGCAGCACGACGACCTTGCCCTTGCCGCCCAGCAACGCTGCCAACTTCTCGCCCGCAAGCCTGCCGGCTGCGACGTTGTCGGTAGCGACGAAGCTCGCGTGCTCCGTGCCCTTGAGGTCAGAGTCGAAGATCACGACCGGCACGCCTGACTTGACCGACGCTTTCACGGGCGCGACCAGCGCCGAGTCGTTCAACGGCGCCAGCACCATGCCGGAAACGCCCTGAGCGGTGAAGCTTTGCACCAGGTCGACCTGCGACTTCAGATCGTCTTCTTTCAGCGGCCCCTTCCAGATGACCTCGACGTTCAGCTCTTTGGCGGCCTTGGCGGCTCCGGCGTGCACGGCCTTCCAGAACTCGTGCGTCGTGCCCTTCGGCACCACCGCAATACGCAGCTTCTTTTCGGTAGCCGCGCCGGCTCCCGTGTTGTCGCTCTTTTTGCAGGCAGCGGCAAGCAGCGGCGCCGCGGTTAAGACGCCCAAACTGCAGATCAGATCCCTTCGCAGCACGAGCACGATGCTAGTCGGAGCCCCGCCCTCAGCGTAAGGGCTATTCGTCGCGTTGCCGCCCGCTCACGGGGCAGGCGCAAAGCGGCCCGGGAAAGCGTCAGCCGCATCGCGGCGCTGAAGCTCGCGTTGGGACCACGGCCAGCTGGAGCCACGCTCCTGGAACACCGCCACGCCGATCACGCCGACGTTGCGGTCGCTACCGCGCTTGGCGGCGTACGAATCCTTCACCTTGCCGAAGCGAAACGCGGCGACTTGCTGTTCGCTGCGACGGAAGCCGTCGATTTCGACGGTGGACCAGGGCGCCACCAAGTAGCCGCGCTTTTCGAAGGCGCCGGGCTGGCCGTCGATCACGTCCAAGCCGTCCACGGTCGCCACGGCCTCGAAGCGCGCGCCGGTTTGGTTTTCGATGCGAATGGCGTAGCGGGAGCCGTCGTTGCCCATCACGTAGCTACGCCCGCCTGCCGAGAAGGTCGGCAGCGCTGCCCCGTTGGCGTCCACGACGCGAATCGTGATCGCGCCGCGCGCGGTGCCGATGCCGTCCGTACGACGATCCCAGTAGCCGGAGCCGAGCAGAGCGCGCACGCCCGACTCGTCGTTGTACAGGAAGCTCGCCGTGGAAAGCGGCGTCGAGTAGTCTTGGCGCTCGAACGGCGCCGACGACACGCGGCTGTCGCGCGTCTCGCCCCACTCGGTGCCCAATCCTGGACGTTCTTGCTCGGGAGCCGGTGCGGGACGGTAGGCGCCGTCGGCGGACGCTCCAGCCGCTTCGCCGCGAGCTGCAGCGGGGGGCGCTGAAACGCTTTGAGGCGCGGCGCTCTTTTCGGCGGGCGCGTAGCCGCTCTCGTCGGCGGGCGCGCCCTTCGGGCTCGCGTAGGTTGCTTGCGGGGAACCCGCAGGCGCCTCGTGGCCGCGCACCGATTCGTGCGTCAGGCCCCCGCAGGCCGTAGCGACCAGCGCGGTAAGAGCCAACAGCGGAAGAACAGTGCGCGGAAACGGGACGATGCGAGTCATGGCGGGCCTTTCGATGAGTGAGATGCCCTGAAAACGCGCCAGCCCGTCGCGCCTTACACTGCCGCGTTCGAACCCGAAAAGCGCCGTAGCTGCGGACAGTTACGCACGGTGAATCTCCCCGTTCGCCCGTCTCCCCTGTTTTCAGTCACCCGGCACGCCCCTCCTAACGCAAAAAGTGACTTCGAGGTCGAAGTGACTTTTTGGAAGTCGCAGGAAGTGACTTCGAGGTCGAAGTGACTTTTTGGAAGTCGCAGGAAGTGACTTCGAGGTCGAAGTGACTTTTTGGAAGTCGCGGGAAGTGACTTCGAGGTCGAAGTGACTTTTTGGAAGTCGCGGGAAGTGACTTCGAGGTCGAAGTGACTTTTGCGAACTGAGAAGGACTTTCCCGATCGGCTTGAACCCGTTCGGCTGCGTGGAGCGGGTGCCGGCGAGCCCGCCCTGCTCGCCCTCCCGTGTCCCCGCCTGCCTGTTGATTTCATCTCGGGCGCCCCGGATTTTACCGAGGGCCGCTACGAGAGTTTCTGCGATTGGGGCTGCGATTTGGCAGCCAAGATGCGATGACTTGCCAGGACCGGAACTCGGCTACCCCCGCGCGCTCACAGGGTGAGCAAACCGCTGCGCGCTGCGAGCACGACGGCTTCGGTGCGGGTGGTGGCGCCGAGCTTGTCGAGGATGGCGTTGACGTGGAACTTGGCGGTGTGACGGCTGATGCCGAGCCGTTCGGCGACGTCTCGGTTGGAGAGGCCTTCGGACAGCAGGCTCAACACCTGCTGCTCGCGCGGGCTGAGCAAAGTGGAAGCGTGGTTGGCGGCTTCGCCCAGCTGCAGCAGCGCGCCTGCGAACGCCGCGTCCAACACCCAGTGCCCAGAGGCCACGGCGAGCGCGGCCGAAGCGATGGCGTCGCTCGGCGCCGAGCGAGAGAGCGCGCCGCGAGCACCTGAGCGCAACGCCTGGCGAGCTTCGGGTGCCGCGCTAACCAGCGCCAGCACGGGGGTCAATGAAGGGTGACCTCCGGCTTCTGGCCCGTCCCACACCACCACGTCGGCTGCTACGACGCTAGGAGCGCTCTCGAGCGCCTCTTTGAGCACTAGCCCCGGGTAGGCGCTCAGCACGGCGACGAGGCCGCTCCTGACGAGCGGATCGCGCGCCACTACGACGGCGGAGGGGCGGAGGGGAGCGTCCAGGCCGTGAACGTAAGACGTCTCGCGAGTTTGTCCATGCCCCGCCCGTTCGGCTAGGGCCTAACTCCCCGTTTGACCGATTTCCCGCGGGCTTTCAAGTGCCCAAGCTGGGAGCATGACTCAACCCGTAACCGACTTCTCTGAACTCTTGAGCAACGCCGCCGAGGTCGCCGAGCGCGCACTGGTGCATGTTTCGGCGCCCTGCAGGCGTGGCGCCAGCGGCAGCGTCTAGCTGCACCGACGACACCAAAAGGCCCGTTGCTTGGCCCGCACTGCTCGCGAGTGCATCGGGTCGCGGCGCCTGAAGGTCGGGCAACTGGTCGTCGCCATCGGTAATCCGCTGCGCTTCGCGGGCACGGTCACGTTGGGCGTGGTCAGCGCGCTGGAGCGAGCGTTGCCGGGGCCGCGGGGCATGCTGTTCGAGGGCTTGGTCCAGACCGATGCGGCCATCAATCCCGGCAACTCCGGCGGCCCGTTGCTGGACGCCAGCGGCGCAGTGGTCGGCATCAACACGGCCGTCATTCCCCAGGCACCTGGCCTGGGTTTTGCCATCGCCGCCCACAGCGCGAGCTGGATCGCGGCCGTGTTGATGGCGCGCGGCCGAGTCGAGCGCCCCCTGCTCGGCGTGGCGGCGCGCGGTGTGGACCTGTCGCTCGTCGACGCCGAGCGCGCAGGTCAGGCGCGAGCGGTGCGCATCCAAGCCGTGGGCCAGGGTTCGCCGGCTGAGCGCGTGGGCCTGGTGGCGGGCGATTTGTTGCTGCGCGCCAATGCGGCGCCGCTGTTTGGAGTGGACGATTTGAAGCGCGCGCTGGCGCTGGGCGAGGGGCAGCCGCTGCTGCTCGACGTGCAGGGCAAGCGAGAGCGCCGCTCTTTCAGCGTCGATCCGCGGCCGGCGCTCCAGAAAGCGGCTTGAGCGACGGAGTTGCGGCCCCCGTGGACCGCGGATGCGGACATAGTTCGTCCCGGCCTGCGGGCGCGCTCGTGGTACACCTCGGCGCGCATGAAGCTGGTTCACGCCGCCGATCTGCACCTCGACAGCGCGCTGGCTGGGCTCACGCGCTACGAGTCTGCGCCCGCCGACGAGATCCGCGGCGCGACCCGACGAGCGTTCACCAACTTGGTCAGCTTGTGCCTGGAAGAGCGCGCGTGCCTGCTGGTCATCTCGGGCGACCTTTTCGACGGTGACTGGCGCGACGTTTCGACCGGCTTGTTCTTTGCCGCGCAGCTGGCCAAGCTGTGCGAGGCCGGTGTGCAGGTGGCGTGGATTCGCGGCAACCATGACGCCGTCAGCCAAATTCGCCGCAGCGTGCGCCTGCCCGAAGGCGTCGTCGAGCTGCGCGCTGATCGCGCCGAGACGCGCGTCTTCGATCGCCTGGGTGTCGCGGTGCACGGTCGCAGCTTCGCGGTTCGGGACGTGACCGAAGACTTGGCCGCGACCTATCCGGAGCGCGTCGCCGGTGCGCTGAACGTCGGCTTGTTGCACACGGCGCTCGAGGGGCGGGCCAACCACGATCGCTACGCACCTTGCCGCGTCGAGACGCTGGTCAATCGCGGCTACGAGTACTGGGCGCTGGGCCATGTGCACCAGCGCGAGGTCGTTCACGCCGACCCGTATATCGTCTTTCCAGGCAATTTGCAGGGCCGCCACGCGCGTGAGCTAGGCGAAAAGGGCGCTTCCCTGGTCACCTTCGACGGAGATCGAATCAGCGCGGTCGAGCACCGCGCGCTCGACGTCGTGCGCTGGGCGGAGCTGCGGGTTCAGGTGGGCCCGGCGCAGACCCTGGACGACGTGCTCGGCACAGCGCAGCTCGAGCTCTCGCGCGCCGCCGAGGCAGCGCAGGGACGCCTACTCGCATTTCGGGTCAAGCTCGCGGGCGCAACGGCGCTGGACGCGCAGCTGCGCGCGTCGCGCGACAAGCTGACTGAAGAGCTGTGCAGCTTGTCGTACGGCGTGGGTGGGGCCGGCGCCTGGCTCGAGAAGCTGGTGCTTTCGACCGAGCCGCTCGGGCAGGCGTCGTCGCTGGGCGACGACGCCTTGGCCGAAATCGACCTGGCGCTCGCCGAGTTGCTGCAGGCCGACGCCCCCGAGGCTTTGCACGACTACCTGGGCGATTTGAGCCGAAAGTTGCCGGCCGAAGTGCTGGAGTTGGTGCCTGAGCTGCGCGCCATGTCGCCTGAGCTTTTCAGCGAACTCTCGCGCGACGTGCAGAGCCTGCTGCGACAAAGACTGGCCACCGGGCAGGACACCGCATGAGGTTCCGTCGCTTGTCGCTCGATGCCTATGGCCCGTTCACGGGCACGAGCTTGGATTTGTCCCGCGCGCAAGGCAACGGCCTGCACCTCATTTACGGTCCCAACGAAGCCGGCAAGAGCAGCGCGCTTCGCGCTATTCGCGATCTCCTGTTCGGCATTCCGACGCAGACGCCCGACGCGCACCTGCACGCCGCGCCCGCGCTGCGCTTATCCGCGCTAGTCGAGCGTGACGGCGAAGAACTTGCCTTCGCGCGGCGCAAAAAACGTAAGGACTCGCTGGTCGACCTCGATGATCAGCCGATGGACGAAGCGAAATTGGCGCGATTCCTGAACGGCCTGGACGCCGCGACCTTCGACCGCCTGTTCGGGCTCGATCACAAGCGCCTGGAGCTTGGCGGCGAAGAAATGCTGGCCGGGCGAGGCGACGTGGGCGAAGCCCTGTTCGACGCCGGGGCGTCGGGCCGCTCGGTGCATCGTGTCAAGCTAGCGTTGGTCGAAGAAGCCGACGCGCTGTTCAAAGACCGCGCGCAAAAGCCCGAGCTCAATCGGCTGCTCGCCGTCTATACGGAGCAAAAGAAGCGCGCCAAAGACAGCCAGCACTCGCCGGAAAAGTACGAAGAACAGCAGGAAAGCGTGCGCGATAAGCGTCGTGAGGCCGAGGCGCGCTGGGCCGAGCTGTCGCGGCTGCGCGCCGAGAAAGAGCACTCGGTTCGGATCCGCAACGTGCTTTCCAGTGTCGTGGAGCGCGATCGCAAGCTGCAGCAGCGCGCGGCGCTGGGTGACGTGCCGAGCCTGCGTCCCGACATCGGCGAACAGCGCGAGCGGTTGGCGTCGTTACTGCTGGAAGCCCAACGCGACACGCAGCGGCTTTCACACAAGGTCGCTGAAGAGCAAAGCAAGCTGGCGCGCCTTCCCGAGCCCAGCCCGCTCTTACAAATGGCGGAAGAAGCCGTGCAAAACGTCGAGCGTCGTATCGGCGCCGCGCAAAACTCGCTGATCGATTTGCCCAAGCGGCAGGCCGAGGCGCGCACGCTGCGCGACGCGATTCAGGCCAAGTTGCCGCGTGTGGGGCTAGGCCTCGACATCGAAGCGGTTCTGGCGCGAAACCTTCCGGTCGCCGAGCAGACGCGGCTGGCGGCGCTGGGGCGTGAACATCAAAGCTTGGTGCTCAAGGTCGAAAACGCCGAGCGTGAGCTGCCGGAGGCGCGGGCCAAGGTCGAGGCGCTGATGAACATCATCAGCCAAGTCGAGGCCGCGCGGCGCATCGAGCGCGCGGCGCTTTTGCCGCCAGAGCTAGTCGAACGCTTCGACGGCGAGCTGGGGCAAGCCGAAGAGCGCGTGGAGGCCTACGAGCAGCGGCTGGCAGGCGGTGAACGAGAGCGGGCGACACTCGCGCACCAGCTCGAGCTGCTGCGTGGCCGCGAAGGCGTGCCGAGCGCGGCGCTGCTGACCGAGGCGCGTACCCAGCGCGATTTGCGGCTGCGCGAAGCGCAAGAGCTGGCGGCCGACCCCAAGCGCAAGGCGCTCGAGCTGTGTCTGCCGCTGGCGGTGCTGGCGCAGGCCAGCGCGTACGCCGACGCGCTGGGCGATCGACTGCGCAGTGAGGCGCAGCGCGTCGCCGAGGTCGAGACCTTCGAGCAGCAGCTGGTCAAGCTCGAGCGCGAGCGGGAACAACTGCTGGCGGAGCATGCCGCCGCGGAGGCCGTGTTGGGCGAAGTGAGCGTGCGCTGGGAGCACTTGGCGCGCGGCCTTGGCAGTTCCGAGCTCCTACCGAGCGAGGCTCGACGGGTGCTGCAGGAAGAGCGCGAAGGCTGGCGTGAGGTGGCGCGGCAGGAGCAAGAGCTGGCCCGCGCGCGGGCGGCGCTCGGCGCGGCCGAGGCACGGGCGACCGAGGCGGGACGCGGGATGGGCGCTTGGCGCAAAGAGTGGACGGCAGCCGTCGAACCTTTGGGGCTACAACCCAACGCGCGCCCCGAGGAGGCGTTACGGATACTGGCCGAGCTTTCTGACCTGTCGAGCCAGCGGGAGCAATTGGCGCTGGTCGAGCGGCGAATCGTCGGCATCGAGCGCGATATCACGGTCTTTGCCGCGACCGTGCGCGAGCTCACCGAAGTATTCGCGCGCGAGCTGTCGCGGTTCCCAGCTCCAGAAGCCGCCTCGCGTTTGCTTGGTATGCATCGGCGAGCCTCGGAGCTGGCGCGCCAGCAGGGCGGCATCGAAGCCGAGCTGGGTCGGGCTCGGCACGAGCTGGGCGAGGCCGAGGTGCGCCGCAGCGAGCACGCCCAAAAATTGACCGAGCTGTGTCGTGAGGCAGGCGCGGTCGACGCCGCTTCGTTGCTCGAGCTCGAGCGCAAGGCCGAGCAGGCGCTCGCGCTGGAAAAAGAGTTGCAGCAGCTGGGCGCTCGACTTTCGGAGGTGTGCGAAGGCGACGACGTCGACGCCCTGGTCGAGGAAGCGCGTCGCAGCGACAAGGGCGCCGTCGCGGCGCGCTTGGCGGAGCTGGACGACCTGATCGCGTTGCGCGAAGACGAAGCACGCGAGGCCGAGCGCGAAGTCTCGGAGCTGGAGCTTGGCCTGCGCCACTACGAGGGCCGCGATGGCGCGGACGCCGCGCAGGAGCTCTCGGCCACCGTGGCGCGCCTGGCGGAGCTGTCGTCCACCTGGCTGCGGCGTAGGCTCGCGGCGGCCGTGCTCGAACGCGTGGTCGAGCGCTACCGCGAAAAGCATCAGGATCCGGTGTTGGCGCGCGCAAGCTCGTTGTTTCGCCGCCTCACGCTCGGCCGCTTCTCACGCCTGCAGGTCGGGCTGGAAGAAAGAAGGCTCGAGTGCGTCGAGGCCATCGACGGCAAGGGGCTGGAGCTCGAGCAATTGTCGACGGGCACCCGCATGCAGCTGTTCTTGGCGCTCAAGCTCGCGAGCTTGGAGCAATACTTATTGAAGGCCCCGCCGCTCCCGTTGGTACTAGACGACGTTCTTGTCGAGTGGGACGACGAGCGCTCGCGCGTGGCGCTGGGCGTGCTGGCCGAGTGCTCGGAGCGCGTGCAAATTCTGCTCTTTACGCATCATGGGCGCGACGTGGCCGCGGCCGAGGCGCTGAACGACGGTCGCATCTTTACCCACCGCTTGGCGCCGCGCTCGCGCAGCGAGTCGGTTGACCTGGGGGCCGGGTCAGTCGAAACTTAGTGGATGTCGAGACAGCTGTTCACACGCGTCTCCATCGCTCTGCTCGGCGCCGTGCTCCTGGCGACACCCGTTGCGGCGCTCGCTGACGGTCCAGACGGCGACAGCGACGGCGTGCCCGATGCGAGCGATGCCTGCCCCCAACAGCCCGGCATCAAAAGCTCGGACCCTAAAACGTCCGGCTGCTCCGCCAAGGTCGGCGGCGTCACGACCAAGGACAAGGCAGACATCACCTTCACCGGCTACCGAAGCTTGCCGGGTGATCGTGGCATCGTCTTCGTCGAGCTGACCGACGCCGTGGCGGTCGAGGTGAGCCGCAGCGGCCAGGTAATCGAATACCGGCTAGTGGGCGCCAGCGTGCCGCTGAAGAACAACCGGAATCCGCTCCTGCTCCGTGATTTCAACTCCAGCGCGGTGAGCGCCGTGCTGGTCGCCGACAGGCCTGGCAAGGGTAAGAAAAAGCAACACGCTCACGCGGTGCGGCTGGTGATCACGCTGCGCGGCGGCGCTTCGCCTTCGTTTCGCATGGTGCCGCGCGGCAAGGGCGCCACGCTCGAGGTCGAGCTGGCTTCGGCGTCCGCGAAGTAGCGCAACGCTAGCCCGCTAACGGCGAAAGTGGGCCGATGCCCTCGACCTCGACGCCCGTCATGACGGACACGGCCAGCAACAGCTCGCACTCCGGCAAGGCCGTGTAAGCGTGAGACGTTTCCGCCGGCATCTCGAGCCAGTCGCCGGGCAGATACAGGCTGCCGCTCGGCTCGTCGCGGTAGCCGCCTGCCAGCACCAGGACGCGCTCCAGCCCGAGGTGGCGGTGTCGTGGAAAGCGCGCGCCGGCCGCGATGCGGACGAGGCCGTTGTCCGCGGCCGCAACGCGCGGGCCGCCGTGAAGGTGAAAAAATCGGGCGCCTGGGATCGGTGACTCGACCCAAGCGCCAAGTGCGGCCGCGCGCTCGAAAGTTCCGGCCAAATCGCTGTCGCCCAAGTCGAACAGCTCGGCCAGCGCGCCGAATAGCGGCGCGAAGCGCAGGCGTGGCCGCGCGATCGCGCCCAATAGCCGCTCGCGCAGCAGCTGGGGCGGCGCCTTGCCTGGCGGATTCAGCTGCGTCAACGCCTCGCGCAGCTGGGCGTCATCCGCAACAGCAGCTTCGCCCACGACCGCGGGCAGCTCAGGCTGATTCCGTTTGTTCATCGCAGCTCGATCACTGAATCGGACAGCGCGTGGCGCAAGGCCGACAGTGCGGCAGCTACGCGCGACTTGACGGTGCCGAGCGGCACGCCCACGCGCTCGGCAATCTCGCTGGACGACAGGCCTTCGAAGTAGCCGAGCAAAAGCACCTCACGTTGCTCCGTTGGCAGCCCCACCAGCACCCGTCGCACGCGCGTCTGGTCGGCGCCCGCCCCCGTGTCACGCGTCGGGTCGCCCAGCTCGGAGAGCCAAGCGTCGTCGAGGCCGCTGGCTTGCTTGGAGACGCGCGCTGACTTTTGCACGTCGAGCGAGCGGCTGCGCGTGCGTAGCAAGAGCCAGGACTTCACGCTGCCTCGGTCCTTATCGTAGTCGGCCGCGTGTCGCCAGGCCTCCAGAAAGACGTCGTGGATGACGTCTTCCGCCTCCGCCCCCCGGCCGACGATACGCTGCGCCAGGGCCAGCATGTTGCCCGAATAGCGGTCATAGAGCTGCGCTAGCGCCGCGCTGTCGCCGCGCGCCATGGCGTGGACGATGGCGACGTCGTCCACGGCGCTTTCCGGGGCTTGCGGCAGGGAAGCCAAGAGTGAGGCAAGCTACCAAGCCCGCCCACGTTTCGCCAGCGCCCCCCTTACGCTAAAGGCTCGAGCCCAGCCAGTGCCCCAGAACTCGGGGTTCTCTCAATGGTCGAGCGAAACCAGTGCCTCAGAACTTACCCGAAGAAATAGAACTCGAGCTTGGGCTCGACGAAGCGACGGACGCCGACGCGCTCCGCCAACGGCTGGGGAGGAAGCTGGGCGTGGCGCCAGCCTCGTTGCCCGAACCGAGCATCCTGCGTCGCTCCATCGACGCGCGCCGCGGGTCCGTACATTTCCATCTCATCGTGGGTCTTCGACCGAGTGCGCCCGAAGCGCTCGGCGGAGCTGCCCCGCGCGAGGCCAGCGAGCAGGGGCCGCCAGTCGTGGTCGTGGGCGACGGTCCTGCGGGCCTGTTCTGCGCGTACGAGCTGGCGCGCCAGGGGCTACCGGTGGTGGTGCTCGAGCGCGGCAAGACCGTGCAGCCGCGTCGGCACGATTTGAAAGCCTTGAATCAAGGCGGCATCGTCGACGGCGACAGCAACTACTGCTTCGGTGAGGGCGGCGCCGGCACGTACAGCGACGGCAAGCTGTACACACGTGCGCACAAGCGCGGCAGCGTGCGCGACGTCATCGAGCTGTTGGCGCTGCACGGGGCGCCCGAGGCCATCTTGGTCGACGCGCGCCCGCACATTGGGTCCAATCGCTTGCCCAAGGTAGTGACAGCCCTACGTGAGAAGCTAGCCAGCGTGGGGGTTCAGTTCGAGTTCGGAGCACGCGTCGTCGGGTTGTTGCAGAAGGCCGGGCGTGTTTCGGGCGTGCGCCTCGCCGACGGTCGCGAAATCGAAGCGCGTGCGGTGGTGCTGGCCACCGGACATTCGGCGCGCGATGTGTTCGTGATGCTGGCGGAGACGGGCGTTCAGCTCGAGGCCAAAGCCTTCGCGCTTGGCGTTCGCATCGAGCACCCGCAGCCGTTGATCAATCGTATCCAGTACGGGCGCTTCGCCGACCACCCCAAGTTGCCCAACGCCTCCTACCGCGTGGCCGAGACGGTCGACGGGCGCGGGGTGTTCTCGTTCTGTATGTGCCCGGGGGGGTTCGTCGTGCCCGCTTCGACCGAGCCGGGCGAGCTGGTCGTCAACGGCATGAGCCTGTCGCGCCGCGATTCGCCGTACGCCAACTCGGGCTTGGTGATCGGTATCGAGCCTAGCGACGTCGAGGCGGCAGGGTTTCGCGGCGTGCTGGGGGGCGTCGAGCTGCAACGCAAAATCGAGCAGGCGGCGTTTGCGGCCAGCAGCGGCGCGCTGTCGGCCCCCGCCACCCGCGTCACCGACTTCCTGGCGCGGCGCCCCTCCACCACACTTCCCGAGACGAGCTACATCCCCGGCCTCACCCCGACCGACGTGGGCCCCATCCTGGACGTGGCCGGCCTCCCGTTAGCGGACCGGCTGCGCGGCGCCCTCGGCGCTTTCGAACGCAAGCTGCGGGGCTACGGGACGGAAGAAGCCGTGCTGATCGGCGTGGAATCTCGCACCAGCTCACCTGTTAGGGTCCCACGCGACCCAGAGACACTGGAGGCCCCGGGTTTTTCCGGCCTGTATCCTTGCGGTGAGGGTGCAGGTTTCGCAGGTGGTATCGTGAGCGCGGCGCTCGACGGCCAGCGCGTTGCCCGTGCCATCGGCGCCGCCGTGACTAGCTCATGACACAGACCCTTGTACTGGTCTGTGCCGGTTGAGCTGTACCTGCTGCAAGGCTTGAACTGGGTCACAGGCCGGCGTAGGTAGTCCGAGTGGACAGCTTCAGGCCCGAATCCGACCGCGACCCCCAAGAGACCCAGGAATGGATCGAATCGCTCGACTCCGTAGTGGAGGCCGAGGGCAGGGAACGCGCGCAGTTCATCCTCAACCGTGTGATTGAAACCGCGCGCGCACGCGGCCTCGATCCGGTGCTGCCCGTCAGTAGTGACTACGTCAACACCATCAGCCCCGAGGAAGAGCCCGAGTTCCCCGGAGACGATGCGATGGAAGAGCGAATCCGGCGCATCGTGCGTTGGAACGCGGCGGTCATGGTCCACAAGACCAACAAGACCTTCGACGGCTTGGGCGGCCACATCTCGAGCTACGCCTCCAGCGCTACCTTGTACGAGGTCGGCTTCAACCACTTCTTCCGCGGTAAGGACGCCGGCACGGCGGGCGACCAAATTTACTTCCAAGGCCACGCCTCGCCCGGCATTTACTCGCGCTCGTTTCTCGAGGGTCGGCTCAGTCTCGACCAGATGGATCGCTTTCGTCGCGAGGTCGAGCGTGGCCGCGGCTTGTCGTCGTACCCGCACCCGCGCTTGATGCCCGACTACTGGGAGTTCCCGACGGTCAGCATGGGCCTGGGTCCAATCGGCTCCATCTACCAGGCTCGCTTCAACCGCTACCTGCACCAGCGCGGCCTATCGGATACGTCCAAGTCGCGCGTTTGGTGCTTCATCGGCGACGGCGAGTCCGACGAGCCCGAGACACTGGGGGCGCTCAGCATCGCCTCGCGCGATCAGCTCGACAACCTCACGTTCGTAGTGAACTGCAACCTGCAGCGGCTCGACGGTCCCGTGCGCGGCAACGGCAAAATCCTTCAAGATCTCGAGGGAGTCTTCCGCGGTGCGGGCTGGAACGTCGTGAAGGTCGTGTGGGCCGAGAACTGGGACAAGCTGTTCGCGCGCGACGTCGAAGGCGTGCTGCGCAAGCACCTCAACGCGGTGGTCGACGGTCAATGGCAGCGCCTCACGGTGGCGTCCGGTGACACCGTGCGCAAAGAATTCTTCGCGCTCGATCCGCGCATGCTCGAGCTGGTCAAAGACATGACCGACGAAGAGGTCGGTAGGCTGCAGCGCGGCGGCCATTCCAGCCGCAAGGTTTACGCCGCCTACCAGCGCGCGACCTCGATGAACAACGGCAAGCCCACGGTCGTGCTCGCGCACACCGTCAAGGGTTGGATGCTGGGTGAGGGCTTCGAAGGCTCGAACGTCACCCACCAGAAAAAGAAGATGGATCACGGCGAGCTGAAGGCTTTCCGTGACGTGCTGGAGTTACCGGTCTCCGACGAGCAGATGGAGAAGCTGCCGCCGTTCTACCACCCTGGTATGAAGAGCCCCGAGGTCGAGTACGTGCTCGAGCGTCGCCGTGAGCTCGGCGGGTTCATGCCCAAGCGTCGCAGCCAGGTCGACGTCAAGCTCGAAATCCCGGGCGAAGAAGTTTTCGGCGAATTTTTCAAGGGCATGGCCAAGGGCGTAGCGTCGACCACCATGGTCTTTTCGCGCTTGTTGGCGAAGCTTTTGCGCGACAAGAAGCTCGGCAAGCGCATCGTGCCCATCGTCCCGGACGAAGCTCGTACCTTCGGCATGGACGCGCTGTTCAGCCAGGTCGGCATTTATGCGCCGAAGGGTCAGCTCTACACGCCCATCGACAAGGGCAAGCTGCTCTATTACCGCGAGGCCACGGACGGTCAGGTGCTGGAAGAGGGCATCACCGAAGCGGGCTCGATGGCATCGTTCATCGCGGCCGCCACGTCGTACGCGACGCACGGCCAGCCGATGATCCCGTTCTACATCTTCTATTCGATGTTCGGTTTCCAGCGCACGGGCGATCAGTTCTGGGCCGCCGGCGATCAAATGGCGCGCGGCTTCATCCTGGGCGCAACCGCCGGCCGCACCACGCTGAACGGCGAAGGCCTGCAGCACGAAGACGGCCACAGCCATCACATCGCGATGACGGTGCCGAACTGCATCGCCTACGACATCACCTTTGCGTACGAGCTGGCCGCAGTCATCGAAGATGGCATGCACCGCATGTACGAAAAAGACGAGTCCATCTATTACTACATCACGCTGCAGAACGAGGACTACGCCATGCCGCCGATGCCCGAGGGTGCCAAGGAAGGCATCCTCAAAGGCATCTACAAGTTCCGCGACGCGGAGCAGAAGCTCGGCAACCACGTGCAGCTGTTCGGGTCGTCCTGCATCATGCAGCAGGTATTGCGCGCGCAAGACATGCTCAAAGAGTTCGGCGTTTCGGCCGATGTTTGGGGCGTGACCAGCTATCAACAGCTGCGCAATGACGCGACCTCCTGCGAGCGCTGGAATCGCTTGCACCCCGAAGCCGAGCCGCGCGTCCCGTACCTTTCCCAAGTGCTGAAAGGCGTCGAGGGCCCGTTCATCGCCGCCAGCGACTACATCAAGCACACGCCAGACTCGGTGGCGCGCTTCATCCCCGGCACCTTCGTGCCGCTCGGCACCGACGGCTTCGGCATGAGTGACACACGTGAGGCCCTTCGCCGTCACTTCGAGGTCGACGCCGAAAACGTCGTCCTTGGTGCCCTCCACGGCCTCCGCCTCGACGGCAAAATGTCCGCCGCCGAAGTCGCCGCCGCCATCAAAAAGCTCGGCATCGACCCCGAAAAGCTCGAACCCATGAAGGTCTAGCGGCCACACCCCAAACACGTCGCGCGACTGCGCATGGCCTTCATAGGCGCCAGCGTCGCATGTTGCAGTTCGCGGTTCGGCGCCCCGCCTCCATCGCCAAAGGCCCCTTCTTCGACGCAAAAGTCACTTCGACCTCGAAGTGACTTTTTCAGAGGGCGGCCGAGTGACTTCGACCTCGAAGTGACTTTTGCGGCGCGGGACCCCGTTGCGGCAGGGCCACTCGGGCAGGGGAGGTGGCGGCCAGTTGGACAGGGGCGGTCAGGGTGTGCGTGGCGAAATAGCAGTATTTGGCGGCAGGTTTGGCGTGCGACGGGGGGGGCACGTCGCTTGCTAAGCAGGTGGGGTATGCCGGGTGGACCGAAGCGCCTCGAGGAGCGTGAGTACGAGCCGGCGCCACAACCGTTCAGAGCCTTGTCGCTGTCGGCGGAAGAGCGACGGTGGGACGCTGCGATGGTGGTTTGGCGTTGTGCGCGGCGCTTCCAAAGGCGTGCCAGCCAGATTGCACGAAGGAGAGGCATCTCGTTTGCGCGCTGGCAACTGCTCGACGTGACGGAGCGGTTGATTCGTCAGAAGGGCGACGTGGTGAGCCAGCGCGAGGTGGCGCATGGCGCCCAGGTCGCTGAGAGCACGGTCTCGGAGCAGATGGGGGCTTTGATGCTGCAGGGGCTCGTCGATATTGGCCCGGACGCGTGGGGCGTCTCTTATCGCATCTTGGTCACCGAGCGGGGCGTGCAACTGGTCGCGCAGTTGCGGCGAGAGTTGCTGGACGTCGCCGCCGCGCTTGCGGAAGCGCAGTCTACCAAAGGGCTTCGATGACTTTGGAGTGCACGGCGGGCAGGGCAAGCTGGCGCACCTGTTGTCGGGTGAAAAGCTTCGCTGAGCGAGGCTTGGGTGTCGCGAGCGCGCACTCGACGACGCTGAGCGTGATGTGGAAGCGGGTGATGGTGTGGCGAGCTTCGCGCAGGGTAGTGGTGCCCTTGGCTGCGAGGTCGATTTCGGCGAGGGCCCGCACGGCAGCTTCCGAGGGCTTTTCGCTGCGCGTCAGCTCCGCGAAGGGCAAGACCCAAAGACCTGCCCAACGCGGAGCGTCCTCGGGCAGTTGTCGCAGCAGCACGGCGTTGCCGCGCCGCACGTAGGCCGCGGCGGTCGCGACTTCGGTTGGGGCCTTGCGCTTGGCCAGTTGTGGAAGCTCGCGTTCCAGGCCTTGGGCGAGCGCTCGGCAGTGCTGGGCCACCGGGCATTGGGCGCAACGTGGGGACGTAGGCGTGCAAATGGTCGCGCCTAGCTCCATCAGGCTTTGGTTGAAGGCGGACGCCTGCTTTTCTGGCACTAGCTCGCGGGCACGTCGCCACAGCTCCTGCTTGAGTGGCGCCTTGGCCGGATCGCCCTTGAGCGCGAACAGTCGGCACAGCACGCGCACGACGTTGCCGTCGACGATCGGCTCCGGTAGCCCGAACGCAATGCTGGCGATGGCGCCCGCCGAATAGGGACCAATGCCCGGCAACGCCAGCAGCGCCGCGACGTTTTTTGGCAGCTTTCCGGCGTGCCGCTCGGTGACGGCGCGGGCGCCCGCCAAAAGTCGGCGCGCCCGCGAGTAGTAGCCGAGCCCTTGCCAAGCGTGCAGCACGTCGTCGTCGGCGGCGGCGGCCAGCGCCTCGACCGTCGGAAAGCGCTGCATCCAGCGCTCGTAGTAGCCAAGCACGGTCTTGACTTGAGTCTGCTGCAGCATCACCTCGCTGACCCAAATCGCGTAGGGGTCGCGGGTCCGTCGCCAAGGAAGATCCCGCTTCCGAGTTTCGTACCAATCCACGAGGCCGGCCTGGAGCGCGACGCGAGCGCCGCGGTTGACGAGAACGACGCGCCCACCCCGGCTAACGCGGCCGGAAGGACTGCCCGACAAATTGCGCCCTTTCCCGATTGCGGCGCCCCCTTTTGCAAAGTCTTGTTTTGTAAGCGGTTTTCGTGACAGACTCGAAGCTTACCCGATCTACGGCGATGCCTGCGCCCCTCATCGTCTCACTGGACTCCATTCGCACCGACGGGTGGTTCGAACGCATTGGTGAGGGCATCGGTAGCTTTCAGGCGCTGTGCGACATCGTGGGCCCGCGCTTCTTTGCGTTCGCGATGATCACGGGCGCGCGCATCACATCGCTCACGGTCGATCGCCGCAACGCCGACAACACCCTGGTCGACTTCGTGGTCGGCCCGGAGGGTGGCGAGGTGTCGGAGGCCGACGCGCAACGCCTGTCGTTGGCCGACTTTCGCAAGCGCCTCGTCTCGGCCCTCGTCACCGAGGAACCCATTTCGGACGCACCCAAGCGCGCCACTGATTTGGAAGCCGTGCAGCTGCACGTCGGCGTGCGCTACCTCCTGCTCGCCCCACTCTACGGCTACGCCATGCGTGAGCTAACGGTAGAGCCCGAGGGCTCGCGCCTTCGGCTTTTGCACGACGGTGTCGAAGAATCTTACCTGCTGAGCGCGTTTCGGGCTCGCATGCGCGCCCATGTGCGCGAAGAGCTGGAGCGGGTCACCCGGCCCCAGGCGCGCGGTGCGATCGAGCTGTCGCGCGTGGCTGACGCAGAGCAAGCCGCCGAGCGCGGCGACCACGTGCGAATCTTGGAGCTGCTCGGCGCCTGGCCCGCACCTCTCGCAATCTTCTTGCGCACGCCCGAGGGGCAAATGCTCAACGTCGAGACGCGCGGGCTGATCGCGCGAGCGCTCGGGCTGTTGGGCAGCGCCTGCATCGTGCTGGGCGAAATCGGTAAGGGCGAAGAAGTGCTGCGCCTGGGCGTGCAGTATGCGGGCGACGGCCCGATGGCCTCCGATATCTATTTCCGGTTGGGCTCCGCCATGCTGGGCGACGGTCGGGCCGGCGAATCCATCGGCCCGCTGCGCCGCGCGGCGAACCTTGGCGCGCCCGGTGACAAAGTTTGGCCGCTCTTGGCGCAGGCGCTCACGGCCCGCGGGCGCTTCATTGCGGCCTACGCGGCGACGTTGGAAGCCCGCTCGGCCGGCGCCAGCGCCGAAGCCGTCGCCCAGGTGACCGACACCGTGCGTGAGGCACTCGGCCCGGCGTTCGGAAAATTCCAGCTGCAGACCCAACGCAGCCCCTGAAGGCCCAAGTTGGCCTGGGCCCCACCTGGGCTAGCTATGCTGCGGTTTTTGCTAGTTATTTCGGTTAAACACGGCATTCCGCCCTGCTCGCATTGACAGGCCTCGCCGGCCGGCACTACAACGCCCGCCGTAGCCTGTGATTTCCGCGATTTGCGCGGGAGTAGCGGGCCGGAAGAACAAGTCGATGCTCGAGCTGTACGCCCCGATGTTCATCATGTTCGCCATCGTCGCGGTCATCTGCACCGTGATGTTCGCTGGCGGACATTTCGTCGGACCCAAGAACCCGACCCCCGAGAAGCTGATGCCGTTCGAATGCGGCAACGACACGCCCGGCGCTCGCGACGTGAAGATGAACGTGAAGTTCTATCTGACCGCGATCCTGTTCGTCGTTTTCGATGTCGAAGTCGTCTTCATGTACCCCTGGGCGGTCTTGTTCAAAGGCCTGGGCTGGTTCGGCTTTTTGACCATGTTCTCGTTCATCGCGGCGTTGATGATTGCGCTTGCCTACTGCTGGAAAAAAGGAGCCCTCGAATGGGAGAGCTAAAGCCGACCACGACCTCGATCCTCGAGCCGGGTCAGCAATCTGGATTTGCCACGACGAAGTTCGAGTCACTCTTGGCATGGGCCCAGAAATACTCGCTGTTCATGAACCCGTTCGTGACCGCCTGCTGCGGCATGGAGTTCATGGCCGTCTCGAGCCCGCGCTACGACTTCTCGCGCTTCGGCTCGGAAGCCCCGCGCTTCTCCCCACGCCAGAGCGATTTGCTGTGGGTCGTCGGCACCATCGTGCAGCGTCAGGCGCCGATTCTGAAGCGCATTTACGAGCAAATGGCCGAGCCCAAGTGGGTGCTGGCCTTTGGAACTTGCGCCTCCAGCGGCGGGTTTTACGACAATTACGCCTGCGTCGCCGGCCTCGACAAAATCATCCCCTGCGACGTGTACGTGCCCGGCTGCCCGCCGCGTCCCGAAGCGGTGCTCGACGGCCTCATGCTGCTGCAGGACAAGATCCAGCGCGGCGACCGCACGCCCGGCATCGTCAAACCCCGCATCGATCCGGTGCAGGCGCCCGACACGGCCTTGGTTCAACTGCGCCGCTCGCGCACCTCGCGCCCTCCGGTGTGATGGCCATCATGCCGATGTCCCTCACACCTCATCTTCCTGGGGAGCACAGCTCCCCCCGCCGAAGTGAATTCGGCGGGTCCCCCCTCAGGTTTTGGGGCCCCATCCCCAAAACATTTGGACTCCAAGACTCATGAGCAAGGCGCTGATCGAGCTCGTCAGAAAGAACTTCCCCGACGCCGTGCTGGAGAGCCACTCTCAGCTGGGCGACGATACCGTCGTGCTCGCCCCCGGTCGCTGGAAGGAAGTGTGTCGCTTCCTGAAGGAGAACCCCGAGAGCGACATGAGCATGCTGACAGATCTCACGGCCGTCGATTTTCCGGATCGCGACCCGCGCTTCGAGGTCGTTGCGCACTTCTACTCGTTGAGCCGTGGTCACCGGCTGCGCCTCAAGGCACGCGTTGGCGATCGCGAGGGCGAAACGGTCGAGCTCGACACGCTAACCGAGCTGTGGGCGAGCGCCAATTGGATGGAGCGCGAGTGTTTCGACATGATGGGGGTGAAATTCCTCGGTCACCCCGATCTGCGCCGCATTTTGCTGTACCCGGAGTTCGAAGGGCACCCGTTGCGCAAGGACTACCCGGCCGAAAAGATTCAGCCACTCATGCAATATCGCGACGAGCCGAACATCCACAAGGTGGCTCCGTTCGGTGTGGACGAAGGCATGGCCTTCGGACGCCAAACCCATAAGGTCGGAATCTATACCGACGAAGACGGCGATGGCGGTGCGCGTCGCAAGGTCATCAGCCCCGCGGACAACTGAGCGATGGAACCCCTCGATCAAGATCTCGACGAATCCGAGCTGGAGCTGCCGACCGAGCCAATGTTGCTCAACGTCGGCCCCGCTCACCCCGCCATGCACGGCACCGTGCGCATCGTGATGGAGCTTTCGGGCGAAATCATCGAGCGCTGCGACGTGCAGGTCGGCTACCTGCACCGCGGCTTCGAAAAGATGTGCGAGCGCGGCACCTGGACGCAGGTGTTCCCGTACGTCGACCGCTGCAACTACGTCTCGCCCATGCTGAACAACGTCGGCTTCGCGCTGGCGGGTGAGAAGCTGCTGGGCATCACGGTGCCCGAGCGCTGCCAATGGTACCGCATGATCTTGGGTGAGCTGGCCCGCATGTCGGATCACCTGACCTGCGACGGCGCCATGGCCATGGAGCTGGGCGCCTTCACGCCGTTCCTTTGGATGATCAAGGCTCGCGAGATGATCTGGGAGATCATGGAGGAAGAGACCGGCGCGCGCCTGACGCACAGCTTCGGCCGCATCGGCGGCATGGCGGCGCCGCCCACCGACGGCTTCAAAGAACACGTGCAGGTGGTCGTGAAGCACGTCCTGCAGGTGCTCGACGAGGTCGAGCGTCTGTTGCTCGGTAACCGCATCTTCCTCGATCGGCTCGAGAACGTCGGCGTGATCAGTGCCGAGGACGCCATTTCGCTAGGTTGGACGGGGCCGTGCTTGCGCGCAGCGGGCGTGCCCTACGACGTGCGCAAGGCCCACCCGTACTTGAAGTACGGCGAGGTCGACTTCGACGTGCCGGTCGGCACCACCAGCGACTCGTACGACCGCTTCATGGTTCGCATCGCCGAGATGCGGCAAAGCGCGCGCATCATCGCGCAGTCCATCGAGCGCATGCCCGACAAGGGCCCGGTCAACGTCGACGACCCGCGCGTCATCCTTCCCCCCAAGGAAGAGGTGTACAACACGATCGAAGGCACGATTCAGCACTTCAAAATCGTGATGGAGGGCCTGAAGCTGCCAGCCGGCGAGGTGTACTCGTACACCGAAGCGGGCAACGGTGAGCTCGGCTTCTACCTGGTGAGTGACGGCAGCGGCACGCCTCATCGCGTGCGCATCCGGCCGCCCTGCTTCTTGGTCACCGCCGGTCTCGAGCGCGTGATCACGGGTCAAATGATGGCCGACGTCGTGCCGAGCTTCGGCTCGCTGAACATGATCGGTGGAGAGTGCGACCGCTGAGGTCCTGCCTTCCAAATGCTGAAAAACGAAGCCCAAACCCGAAATCGGCGGGCGTCCTGACGGACAGCCAAGTGGTGGAAGCAAGATGCCTAGCTTCAAGTTAGACGACAGAGAGATTCCCTTCGAGCCCGGTGACACGATCATCCGGGCCGCCCACCGCGTCGGCGTCGACGTGCCGCATTACTGCTGGCACCCCGGCCTCAGCGTGGCGGCCAATTGTCGCATGTGCCTGGTAGAGGTCATGCCTCCGCCCGGCCGCCCGGCGATGCTGCTGGACGTCCTGGCTTGGGACGAGCTGCACCAGACCTACGTGCCGCAAAAGAAGCCCAAGCTGCAACCCGCCTGCCAGCAAGCGGCGGCCGAGGGGATGGTGGTGAAGAGCCAAACCAGCGACCACGCCGTCAAGGCGCGCTCGGCGGTGCAAGAGCTGTTGCTGCTGAATCACCCGGTGGATTGCCCCATCTGCGACCAGGCTGGTGAATGCCGCCTGCAGGACTACTGGCTCGAGCACCAAGCTTCGAAAAAGCGCATGCGCGACGAGCCGATTCACAAGCCCAAGGGCGTCGTGTTCGGCCCGACCATCGTCTACGACGCCGAGCGCTGCATCATGTGCACGCGCTGTGTGCGCGTCTCGGCGGAGCTCGCCAACGACCCGGTGCTCAGCATGCGTGAGCGCGGCAACCTGAATGAAATTACGGTTGCTCCAGGCCGCCAGCTCGATCACGACTACACGCTGATGACCGAGTACGTGTGCCCGGTCGGTGCGCTGACTTCCAGCGATTTTCGCTTCAAGGCGCGCGTCTGGTTCTTGCGCTCGGCGCGCAGCACCTGCGTAGGCTGCGCCACGGGCTGCAGTTCGTTCACCGATTTCGATCCGCGCAACCAGACGGTCTACCGTTACCGCCCGCGCGAGAACGCTGCCGTCAACAAGTACTGGATGTGCGACGAGGGCATGTTGGACTACCAGCGTATCCATCAGGGGCGCGTCCTTTCGGCCCGCATCCAGGGCGAAAGCGTCTCGGACGCCGCTGCGCTCGAAAAGGCGGCCGAGCTGATCAAGCTAGCGTCGCCGCAGAAGACCGCCATTTTGCTCAGCGCCGAGCACTCCAACGAGGACAACGCGGCGCTGCTCGACTTGGGCAAGGCGCTCGGCGCGTTGCAGGTCTATTACACCGGCCGTCCGCAAGGGCGGGGTGACGACATTTTGATGAGCGCCGACAAGAACCCGAACACCGCGGGCGTGCTCGCGCTGTCGGGTGGCAAAGCCAAGCCTTTCGCCGACTTGGTGGCGGCGCTCAAAGAGGGCAAAGTCGGCGCGCTGGTCGCGCTCGGCTCTGCAGTCGGCAACCCGAACGACGCGACCGCGCTGAAGGACACGAAAAACTTCGTCGCGCTGTCGACGCACGACGGGCCCCTTGCCGAGCATGCGGCGGTCGTTTTGCCAGCCAGTAGCTGGGCAGAGGCCGACGGCACGTTCGTCAACCGCACGGGCCTTCGCCAGGAGAGCGATCGCGCCATCAATCCGCAGGGCGCCTCGCGGCCCGCCTTCCGTTGGGTGCTGGAGCTGGCCAAGCTCTTGAACCTGAATCTGCCGTGGAAGAAGGCGTCGGAGCTGCGCGCTCTGAGCCAAGGTAACGAAACGTCCGTGCCGGCCCCGTCGGTTGCGCCGGGAGCCCAGTAGCCATGAACGACATCGCGCTTTTCGCCATCAAGTTCGTGGCCGTCGGCTTTGCCGTGGCCATGTTCGCCATGAATCTGGCCGTGGTGCTGACCTGGGTCGATCGCCGCCAGGGCTCCATGATTCAGGACCGCGTCGGCCCCAACCGCGCCGTGGCCTGGATCCCGACTTCCGTCGCCCAGGGCTTGGCGCTCGGCCCCGCGCTGTTGCTCGCGGTCGGCGTGCTCGCCTACTGCTTCAAGTTCGAGGTCGCGGGTCCGGCTCAAGAGCAACGTGGCGCGCTGTTCAGTCACTTGGCAGTGTTGCTGCTGTGGCTGACGGGCTGCGTGATCGCCTCCAAGGTGCGCGCTCGCGGTCCTCGCTCCAAGTTCGACCTTTGGATTCGGTCACTGGGCGAGCCACGCTTCATCTTCTTTGGCGGCCTGCTGGCGCACGTAGCGCTGTTTTTTGCGGCCCTCATGCTGCGCGGCAGTGCGGCCGGCGTCACGTTCACGGCCGTTACCGCGACGGCCGGGCCTGCGCTATTCGCCTTCGCGGCCGTTTCGGGCGCTGGTTACGCGGTCTTTGCCATCCGCAAAGAAAAGCGCATTGGCCTGCGCTTGGCTGGCTTGCTGCACCCCGCGGCCGACGGATTGAAGACGCTGTTCAAGGAGGACTTCGTTCCGCCGAACGCGGACAAGTTCCTGTTCAACCTGGCGCCCTTCATCTCCTTCTTCCCGGCGCTGGTCGTATTGGCCTGCGTGCCGTTCGCGGACACGCTGTGCTTCGCCACGGTCGACGGTAAGATTCAGCTGACTGAGCTGGCCGCCTCCGTGCCGCGCTACGGCGTGTGCACCGAGGGCGCGCTGAAGATTCAGGCTGTCGACCTGAACATCGGACTGCTCTATTTCTTGGCCATCGGCGGCACCGGCATCGTGGGTGCGGCTCTCGCGGGCTGGGCCAGCGACAACAAGTACAGCCTGATGGGTGGCCTGCGCGCCGCCGGCCAAATGGTCTCGTACGAGGTCACGATGGGCCTGACGCTGATCGGCATGATCATGGTTTACGGCACCTTGCAGGTAGACAAGATGATCATCTGGCAGCAGCAGAACACCTGGGGCGTCTTCGCCCAGCCGCTGGCCTTCATCCTGTTCTTCGCCGCGGCGGTCGCCGAGTCGAAGCGCATTCCGTTCGACATTCCCGAAGGCGAAAGCGAAATCGTTGCTGGTTACTTCACCGAGTACGCCGGCATGAAGTTCGCCATGTTCTTCTTCGCCGAGTACATCGCGGTCGTCACGGCCAGCGCGTTGATGGCGGCGGTGTTCTTCGGGGGCTGGAGCATGCCGTTCGTGTTCCGCGACGGCATTCACCTGGCGATCGGTAACACCCCCATCTTCGACGCGACCTTGTCGCACGGTGGCGTGGTAGCGCTGGGCGCCTTGGCGTTCGTCTTGAAGACCATCGTTTTGTGCTGGCTGCAGTTGACGATTCGCTGGACGCTGCCGCGTTTCCGCTACGACCAACTGATGCGCCTCGGCTGGCGCAAGCTGTTGCCGGCATCGCTGGCGAACATTCTGATCACTGGCTTCATCGTGATGGCTATCCGCACGGGCGGCCCCACGGCAGAGAAGGCGACCAGCGTGCTGGCCAACCTGTGCAATCTGCTGCTGGTTTTCACGGGCGTGGGCCTGCTGGTCTGGTTCGCGGTGTTCATGTGCACTCCGCGCAAGCGTAAACAACTTCTGTCCACGACTTCCGCGCAGTACGCGGCAGAAGTCGGCGGTACTCGTACACTTCGAATGGGAGCATGACTTTGGACGCGAAAACCCTGGGCCCTCGCAAAGTCACCGGCGCGCCGATCGCGCGTCCTGGTCGTGGCGCCGGCGTCCAAACTTATATTCCGGAAATCGCCAAGGGCTTGGCGATCACGATGAAGCACTTCTTCCACAACACGAAGGAGCTGGCTCTCGGTCAGCGTAACGATCCGGTGCTCGAGGCAGTCGAGGAGGGCATCAACACACTGAGCTATCCGGAGCAACGTCGTCCGTACCCGACGCGCTTCCGCGGTCTGCATCGCCTCACGCATCGCGACGACGGTTCGCCGCGCTGCGTAGCGTGCCTATGCTGCTCTACTGCCTGCCCGGCGCAGTGCATACACATCGAAGCTGGCGAGTACCCCGAAGGGGATCCGAAGCGCGGTTACGAGCGTTTCCCCAAGCGCTTCGTGATCGACGAGCTTCGCTGCATCTTCTGCGGCTTCTGCGTCGAGGCGTGCCCCTGTGACGCCATCCGCATGGACACCGGCATGCACGCCGCCCCGTACGACTCGCGCGATCAGTTCATCTTCGAGAAGGACCTGTTGATGAATTTCCCGGGTCGCGACGGCTCGTTCGGCACCGAAAACCCGCGCCACGAACCCGGCGAAGCCAGCCACCCCGGCGTCACCCGCACCCACGGCCACTGAACGCCTCCGCGCGGCTCCCTAAGTCTCCCTGATTTCACAGGGAGATCTGGAGATCGAGAGTCGTGCGAGTTTGGTTTGCGCCGCGCGGTGCGTCGTCTGGTTCGGGTTGGGCGGCGCCGCGCTGATTCGTTCAGCCCGCAGCGACGCAGTTTCTCGGGACGTGGAACAGCGTCGTCCAGGCGTGGCGCCCAAGATCCCTCGCACGACTCCCGATCTCCCGTCCTCCCTGTGAAAAAATCTGGGAGCCGCTCATGGCGGTAAATCGACTGCTATAGTGCGCCGCGGTGACTGATTACGAAGTCGTTATAGGCCTTGAGGTGCACGCGCAGCTGCTGACGAAGACGAAGCTCTTCTGTGGCTGCAGCACGAATTTTGGGCAGCCGCCGAACACCAATATCTGCCCGGTGTGTTTGGGGTTGCCAGGTTCGCTGCCGGTTATCAACGGGCTCGCGGTGGAGCTGGCGGTCAAGACCGCGCTCGCGCTGGGCTGCACCATCCACGAGAAAAGCATCTTTGCGCGCAAGAACTACTTTTATCCCGATTTGCCCAAGGGCTATCAGATCAGCCAGTTCGACGAGCCGTTCTCGACCCATGGCCATTTGGACATCGAGGTGGACGGCA
Source organism: Myxococcales bacterium (assembly GCA_043752365.1). Classification (GTDB taxonomy): domain Bacteria; phylum Myxococcota_A; class Polyangia; order Polyangiales; family Polyangiaceae; genus PMG-095. The sequence goes on from JAYUYU010000415.1 coordinate 26,576, forward strand.
AAGCCAAGCGGGTCGGCATCACGCGCGCCCACATGGAAGAGGACGCCGGCAAGAATTTGCACGGTATGGGCGGCGACTCGGTCGTGGACCTGAACCGCGCCGGCACGCCGCTGGTCGAAATCGTGGGCGAGCCCGATCTGCGCTCCAGCGCGGAAGCGGCGGCGTACCTGCGGACGCTACGCGATTTGCTGGTCTTCTCCGGCGTGAATGACGGCAACCTGGAGGAGGGAAGCTTTCGCTGTGACGCCAACGTCTCGATTCGCCCGCGCGGCAGCGAGAAGCTGGGCACCCGCTGCGAGCTGAAGAACATCAACTCTTTCCGCTACGTGCAGCGGGCCATCGACGCCGAGGTCGCACGCCAAACCATCATCGTCGAGGCTGGCGGCACCATCAAGCAGGAGACCCGCAGCTTCGACCCGGACACGGGCCAAACCGCGACCTTGCGCTCGAAGGAAGACGCGCATGACTACAGGTACTTCCCTGAGCCGGATTTGCCGCCGCTGGTTATCGACCAGGCGCTGTTGGCCCACGCCAAGGCCACGCTGCCGGAGTCGCCGGTTGCGCTCCGCGCGCGTTGGATGAGTGAGCTGGGCCTGACGCTGGCCACCGCCGTGACCTTGAGCGCGCACCCGACCTACGCGCGGTTTTTCGAGACCGCCCGCCGCGGCTTCAAAGATCCGACCAAGGCCGCCAACTTCGTCGCCAATGACGTGCTGCGCGGCGCCAAGACTCACGGCCTGGACGCCACGTTTACGGTCACGGCCGAGAGCGTCCACGAGCTGCTCAGTCTGATCGATTCCGGGCAGATCAGCGGCAAGCAAGCGAAAGAAGTCTTCGCCGCCATGGAGGCCGAACCCGCCAAATCTCCTTCGGATATCGTGAAGGAGAAGGGGCTTAAGGTCGTCTCCGACTCCGGCGCCATCGAGAGCGCGGTGAAGAAGGTCGTGGCAGGCTTCCCTGACCAAGTGGCAAGCGTGAAAGCAGGCAAGAAGGGCGTGATCGGCTTTTTGGTCGGTCAGGTCATGAAAGAGACGGCAGGCTCCGCCGATCCGAAGCTCGTGAACGAGCTCTTGAACAAGCTCATCGCGGAGTCTTGATGAGCGCGCCGCTGCCGATACGTGAGCCGAAGCCGCCCTGGCTGAAGGTGCGCGCGCCCGGGGGCGAGAACTACACGCGCATCAAGCAAACGCTGCGCAGCCTGGATTTGAACACGGTGTGCGAAGAAGCACGTTGCCCGAACGTGGGCGAGTGCTGGAGCGCCGGCACCGCGACGATCATGGTGCTGGGTCACACCTGCACCCGCGGTTGCCGCTTTTGTGCCGTCACCACCGGCCAGCCCGGTGGCGCCGTCGATCCGCGGGAGCCGGTTCACGTGGCGCGCGCCATCGCCAAGCTTGCACTGCGCTACGTCGTGCTGACCATGGTCGACCGCGACGATTTGCTCGACGGCGGCGCGGCACACGTTGGCCAAACCATCGCCGAGCTGCGCCAGCGCTGTCCGGACCTGCTGATCGAAGCCTTGGTCGGCGATTTTGGGGGCAGAAAACGCGACTTGGACACGCTGTTCGAGTCAGCGCCCGACGTCTTTGCGCACAACATCGAGGTTAGCCGCCGCCTGACGCCGAAGATTCGCGATCAGCGCTGCGACTACGATCTGTCCCTGGACGTGCTGCGCTACGCCAAAGAGCGCGCCAGCGGCCGTTACGTGAAGAGCTCGATCATGGTCGGTATCGGCGAAACCGACGACGAGGTGTTCGAGACACTGGCCGACCTGCGCCGTGCCGGGGTCGACATCGTCACGCTCGGCCAATACCTGCGTCCGACGCCCAAGCACGCCCCGGTCGAGCGCTACGTCGAACCAGAGATTTTTGCGCGCTACGAGGGGGAAGCCCATGCGCTCGGCTTCGCCTTCGTTGCTTCTGGCCCGCTCGTGCGCTCGAGCTACCACGCGGCCGAGGGCTTCGTGGCCGCGCAGCTCGCCCCCACGGCTGCCCCCGAACGGCCGTTGCCCGACCTGCCTGACGGGCCACCACTGATCCCCGCCTCGTCCCTCGTCCGCCGCTAGCGGCAATCGAGACCGAGAAAACAGGCCGTCTCCCCGACTCCCTGTTGGTCCTGATCCGTCCCGCAGCTTGATCCGCCTCGTCTGTACTGGTTCAGAAAGGGCTCGCGAAATGGGGCGGGGGGCACTAGCATCGTAACTGGTTCTACCACTAGGTCACCCAGCCCATGCCGGTCCCGGACGAAAGCCTCCTCGGCAAAGTTGCCACTCAGCTCAGCCGGCCGCCCTCGTACGCCGCGAGTGGCTCCAAAGCCTCAATTCTCAGCATCGCTGCGGCTTCCTACGGTTGGAAGTCCAATGGCGACGAGGTGACGCAACCCACAGGCTTCGACCCCGAAGCCGCTCAGCTCTTCGAATCGGTCGTCGAGGCTGCCTTCTTGGTCGCCAACGCCGACGGTGAGTTCGACGCCGCCGAGCAGTCGGCCTTCCGTCACGTCGTGGTAACTGCCTGCGGCGGGCTCGTCGTCGAGCGCCAAGTCTCGGCCTTGCTGATTGATCTGACCGATCAGCTCGCCGAAGACGGCATCGACAAGCGCCTGCAAATGGTCTCGAAGAGCATCGCGCGTGAGGACCAAGCGCGTGAAGTCCTGTGCATTGCCGCGCTCTTGGCGCATGTCTCGGGCGGCGTCAGCGCCGTGGAGCACGACGTGCTCAAAAAGCTCGCGAAGGAGCTGAAGTTGGATTCGAACGCCGTTGAGGCCGCTGTCAAGGAAGCCGGCAGCGTTATCGCCGAGTAGCTCGCTCCGCACATGAATCCCAAAGTTCGCACGCAAAGCCCCAGCTCGCAGAGCGCCGAAATCATCAGCGCGCTACGACCCGACGGCACGCTCGATCCCGCCCATGATCCGGGCCTCTCGGATCAGGAGGTCGAGTACCTGTACCGCCAGATGGTGATGACGCGTCAGATGGACGAGCGGCTGGTACAGCTGCAGCGTCAGGGGCGTATTGGCTTTCACGTGGGTTCGCTGGGTGAAGAAGCGTCCATCTTGGGCTCGGCCTTCGCCATGGCGCGGCAAGATTTTCTGTTTCCTTGCTACCGCGAGTTCGGTGCGGCGCTGATGCGCGGCCTGCCGCTGCAAAAGTTCATCGACAACATGTTCGGGAACGCCAACGACACGGTGCAGGGCAGGCAAATGCCCAACCACACCACCTGTCGCGAGGTGGGCTGGTGTTCCATCAGCTCGCCGGTGGGCACGCAAATCACCCAAGCCGTGGGCTTTGCCTGGGCAGCGCGCATTCGCAAGCAGGACGCGGCTGCGCTGGTGTACTTCGGCGACGGTGCGACCTCGTCCTCCGACTTTCACAGCGGCATGAACTTCGCCGGTGTCTTCAAGGTGCCGTGCATTTTGCTGTGCCGCAACAATGGCTGGGCCATCAGCGTGCCGGTAGAGCGCCAAACGGCCACCGCTACCTTCGCCGAAAAGGCCGCCGCCTACGGCCTTCCGGGCGTGCGCGTGGACGGTAACGACTTGTTCGCCGTCGTCAGCGTCACCAAGCGCGCGCGCGAGCGCTGTGAGCGAGGGGAGGGCTCGACGTTGATCGAGGCCATCACCTATCGGATGGGCGGGCACTCCACGAGCGACGATCCCAAGGCCTATCGCGGCGCCGACGAGCTCGAGACCTGGGCGGCGCGCGACCCGCTGGAACGCGTGCGCGACTACCTGACGAAAAAGCAGTTGTGGGACGCGCAACGTCAAAGTGCCCTGGTCGAAGAGATTGACGCGCGCTTCCGTGACGCCGTTTCTATAGCCGAGCGCACCCCCGCGCCGCCGCTCGAGTCCATGTTCGACGACGTTTACGCCAACGCCCCGTGGCACCTCGTCGAACAACGCCAACAACTCCTTTCCGGCCCCCGCGCCCCTTCATCTCACTGATGAAGTAGTGAGTAATGAGGATTGAGCATTGAGCGGAACCCCGCTCCCCCTAGTTCCCCTTCTCCAGCTCGCACTCGATCCTCACGACTCAATCCTCACGACTCAACCTCGCCCCGAGTTACCCAGATGCCCCAGATGAACATGGTCCAGTCGATCAACGACGCTCTGCGCGTAGCTATGCGCGCGGACGCGAACGTCGTCGTCTTG
>JAYUYU010000416.1:0-5751 GCA_043752365.1 Myxococcales bacterium
CGTTTGCCGCGGCGACTCGAGTGGCTGGGCGAGCTGGGCTACGCATCGCATGGCTTTCACACGCCCGGGGTCGTCGAGGAGCGAGCGGGGATCGGCGACGCGCTGCTACGCCTGCGCCTGAGCGTGCTCGACGAAGCCATGCCGCACGAGAGCTGGTGGCTGCCCGCGCTGGCCGTGTCGACCCTGCTGCGCGCCCCGCTCGGCGCGATCGCCGAGCGGCACGCCAGCAGCTTCGGCTCGGGCGGAGCGCAGCTCGGCTTGGGCGCGTGGGAGTTGGGCGGCGGGCTCGAAGCGAAGCGTTCGGTTTTGCCGAACCTCGAGCTCGTGCTCGCTAGCGAAGCCGCCTATCGCTTCGAGGATCACGTGCTCGGTCGCGCGCGTCGCTTGGGCCCGCGCGCTGAGCTGACGCTGGGCGCCCGCGTGCTGCCCAATGCCTGGCTCGCTGGAAACCTCGCCCTGCGGGCTCGTCTGACGTCCGACGTAACGTTCGACCAACGTCGGCTGCCCGGCACGGCCGAGCGGCTCTGGTCCGTCGTGGTCGGTGCCGCCGTCTACGAGCGCGCGAGCAGGCTGCGCAGCTCGGTCACGCTCAGCCTCGATCCGCCCCTTGGCACGCTCTCGGCCGGCTCTACTGCTGCGGCCGCCCTGAGCGTGGCGCTCGGCTACGGCGCTGAATAGCAGTAAGCTGATCTATTTCATCGCCACGGTAAGGCCCGCTGAGTTATAAGCTCGACAGGATGTGCGAAGGGCTCGCCGCCGTCGTGAACCGTGCGCACCTCCGTGGCTTCCGAGGGCGCGTATGAAGATCACCTTTTGGGGCGTGCGCGGCAGCATACCCTGTCCATCACGCACGCATGTTCACTTCGGTGGCAACACCAGCTGCGTGCACGTCTCGGTAGGTGGGGAGGAAATCATCCTCGACGCCGGCACGGGCATTCGCGGCTTGGGGCGCTCGTTCCTGCAGCGAGGCATCAGCCGCGCAACGCTGCTTTTGTCGCACACCCATTGGGACCACATCTGCGGTTTTCCGTTCTTCACGCCCGCGTACGATCCCAATTGGTCGATGCGCATCTTGGCGGGGCACCTGCCGCATGAATCCGGCATCCGCTCGGTGCTCGCGAGCCAAATGACCGATCCGATGTTCCCGGTGCCCCTCGACGCCATGCGCGGGGCTTCGGCGTTCGAAGACTTCGCCGCGGGCCAAACCTTCACGCTCGGAGCCGACGTCGTGGTCAAGACTGCGCCGCTCAATCACCCAAACGGCGCGACCGGCTATCGGATCGAGCACGGTGGTGTGTCGTTCTGCTACGTGACCGATACCGAGCATCGGCCGAGCCTGCCCGATCAGAATATTCTGCGCCTGATCGAAGGGGCCGACTTGGTGCTGTACGACTGCACGTACACCGACGCCGAGTTTCCTCCCAAAGTCGGTTGGGGCCACTCCACCTGGCAAGAGGGTGTGCGCCTGTGTCGCGCCGCAGGCGCGCGCCGTTTAGGCATTTTTCATCACGATCCGGACCACGACGACGTGTTCATGCGCCGCATCGGGGTTGAGGCCAAAGAGCTCTGGAAGGGCGCCTTCGTCGTCCGCGAAGGTCGCTCGGTGTTGCTCGAGCCCGGTACGCGCGGCGAGCGGCTCACGGCGGCTCCCTCTAGCTACGCCGACATCGCACTGGCGCGCTAAGCCGCAGCGCGTCGTGAAGTTTGGGGGCGTAAGCCCATGAAGCAGCGAGGGCGTGAGCCGTCAGCTCGGGCATCGGACACCTCAGTACTTTGCTATCCTCCGATTGGCCGTCGGGGGCCTCCAGAGGAGCTTTTCGCGATGCTGATTCCCACCGTTCGCCCCAGCCTGTTCGTTGCCCTTCCCGCGCTCTCATTCGGCTTGATGGTTGCCTGCGGCGGGGGCGACACCAGCAATGTCGAAGGCGGCACGGGCAGCGGCGCCAACAACGGCACCGGCGGCTCTATCACCCTGGACACAGCAGGCAACGGCCCTCTGGGGAACAGCGGTGGCAGTGTCATGACCATCAGCCGGGACGCCGCTTGCGCCGACGGCTCGGGCGTCGCCGACGCTATCCCAGCCGTCGTTCAAATGGTCGTCGACATCAGCGGCTCGATGGAGTGGGGCGCCGACGGTGACCAGGACCCGCCGCGCGGGCAGAGCAAGTGGGAAATCACCTCTGCTGCGCTCAAATCCGCCGTGACCACGTTGCCCGCCAGCATTGCGGTCGGCATCAATTTTTACCCCAACCGGCCGCGGAACGATCAGTGCATTCGCAATCGCGTCGACTTGGGCATCGGATTGTTGGGCGCCAACAACTCCATGCAGCGCCGCGCTTTCAACACGGCCATCGACAACGCTGAAACAGCGGGTGGCACCCCCACCCACGCCGCCTTCAAGTTCGGCGCCCAGACGCTGGGGGCGACCGAGCTGGCCGGGCGCAAATTCGTGCTGTTGATCACCGATGGCATTCCCACGTACACGCTCACCTGTGGTGGTGACGGCCTGCGGGCCGTCGACAACCAGCCGCTCATCGACGAAGTCACCGCGGCCGCTACCGCTGGCATCAGTACGTTCGTCATCGGCAGCCCCGGCAGCGAAGAAGCGCTCGCCGATCTCTCAGAGATGGCGACCAAAGGTGGCACCGCGAAGGCCGGCTGCTCCAACGACGGTCCCGACTACTGCCACCTCGACATGACCAAGGCCACGGACTTTGCCGCTGCCCTCACGGCTGGCCTGGCGGACGTCGCCGGCCAAATCGGCACCTGTGAGTTCACGGTCCCGCCCGCTCCCGCTGGAAAGACGCTCGACCCCACGCTCGTCAACGTGCTGTTCACGCACGGCGACGGCAAGGAAACCTCCATTCCGCAGGACGCCAAGGGCGACTGCGCGTCGGGTTGGAAATACGACGACAACACCAAGCCGACCAAAATCACCCTCTGCGGCGCAGACTGCGACGCCGTGAAGGCCGACAACGGCGCCAAGATCGACGTCATCTTTGGCTGTTCGACCGAGACCAACGTGCCCGTGAAGTGAGCGCCAAGGGCCGAGGGCAACCGCCATGCGGCATGCGGCATGCGGCATGCGCGTAGCGGTCTAGCGCGGAGGCCGCGGCGTTTGACGACCGCGGGAGTCCGACGTATAGCTCTGACTTCGATGCTCGCTGCAGTTGCGACAACCACGACGACGACGACCCGCTCTGGCGGGCTCGGCTTCGTCTGCGCATAAGCTCGTCATCGAGAAATCGCCCACGAAACCAGCCCCGCCGAGCTTCGGCAGGGCGCGGCCGCGTGGCGTCGTCCTTCCAGGCTCGGCATCGACCGAAACGGAGAACGACGATGCTTGCCGTTGATGATCATCGAGAAATTGGCCGCCGCCTCGACCTGTTCCACTTTCAGGAGGAGGCCGCCGGCATGGTGTTTTGGCACCCTCGCGGCTACCGCACGCTGCGCGCGCTCGAAGCCTTGATTCGCCGGCACGCCGAGGCGGATGGCTTCGACGAAGTGCGTACGCCGCAGCTTTTGAGGAGGCCCCTCTGGGAAGCTAGCGGGCACTGGCAGCACTTTCGCCAGAACATGTTCGTGCTCGACGGCGACGAGCTCGCGCTCAAACCGGTGAGCTGTCCAGGACACCTGGAAATTTTGCGGCGCCGCGCGCCGTCGTACCGCGACTTGCCGCTTCGGTATTCCGAGTTGGGGCTGGTGCACCGCGACGAGCCGAGCGGCACGCTGCACGGACTATTTCGGCTGCGCCAGTTCACCCAGGACGACGGTCACGTGTTCTGTGACCCCGACCAAGTCGAGCCCGAGGTGGCGCGCTTCTGCTCGTCGTTGCTGAAGCTTTACGCAGCGCTCGGCTTCGAGGGCGTCGAGGTCAGCTTCGCGTCGCGCCCGGACGAGCGCGCCGGCACCGACGAAGTGTGGGATCGCGCCGAAGGGATCTTGCAACTTGCCGCCGCTCGGGCCGGGCTCGCCCCGCTCCACGCCCCCAAAGCCGGGGCTTTCTACGGCCCCAAGCTCGAATTCTCCCTGCCCGACAGGCTCGGGCGGCGCTGGCAATGCGGCACCATACAACTCGACTTGGTGCTGCCAGAGCGCTTCGACGTCGCGTACGTCGACGCGGCCGGCGTGCGGCAGCGCCCGCTGATGCTGCACCGCGCGACGCTAGGCAGCTTGGAACGTTTCCTGGGCGTCGTGCTCGAACAGCACGATGGGCGCTTGCCGGCGTGGCTTGCGCCCGATCAGCTCGCGGTGCTGCCCGTCGATGCCGAGCAGCACGACTACGCGCACGAGGTGGAGGCCGAGCTAAAGCAAGTGGGCTTGCGTACCGTGAGCGACTTCGGTCGCGAGACGCTGGCTCGGCGCGTGGCGCTGGCGCACGAGTCCGCTATTCCCTATGTGGCAGTGGTCGGGCGGCGTGAGCTCGCGACGCGTTCGCTGAGCCTGCGTCATGCCGGTCAGCAAAACGTGCTGACGCTAGCCAACGCGGGCGTTGAGTTGGCGAAGGCGTGCCGCCCGCCCTGGTGAGGGTGGCGCGAAGGGCTCACGGCGTGGGCGCTTTCCCGGCGCCCAACTCGCGCAGCCGGGCCAACAGCGGGCGGTAATCGGGCACGCGCAGCTTTTTGCTCGGCTTCTGCTGGCGCGCAGCCTCCAGCGTGAGCTCCAGGCGTTTCAGCGTCGCTGAAAGCGCAGAGCGGTCCGTGCCTGCGCCCCCGGCGCTGAGCAGGATTTGCCCGCCGAGCCGCTTGCGCAAGTTGGCAAACTCAGCACGGCGCCGCTCGCGTTCAGCGGCCGACACGCCAGGGTCGTCGAGAGCCTCGGCCAGCTCTCCGTAACGCTCTGTCAAGGCGCGCTCGTCTCGCTCGTCCCGCGCAATGCGTTCGAGCGTGGGGGACGCGAGCAGCTGCGCGAGCTGGCTCAGCTCCGCGTCGTCCCGCAGGCGCGCCGGGCTACGCTCCGCGCTTTCGAGCCACGTTCGCAGCTTCTGTAGCTCGGCCGGTAGCGGGGAACCCGCACGGGCTTGCAGCGAGCCACGGGAGCGGCGCAGCTCTTGTAAGCAGGCCACCGCGTTCGGCAAGACCGGCAAGGGGGCGCGTGCTTCCGGCGAGCCGCCCGCCTCGCGCACGCAGCGCAGCACAGCGCCAAAGAAGGGCCGCCCGCGCTTGTCGTCGGACAGGGCAGGGGCCTGCTCGGCGGCGTTGGGGCTGAGCGTCATCAAGCCGACGCTTCCGGACGTCGTGCGGGCGTACAGCAGTAGGCTTCCGAAAGTCGACGGGTCCTCGGTATCGAACAAGGCACCGGCGACCGCTTTGCGATCGTCGACCGTCAAGCCCTGCAGCTCGGCGGTTTTGGGCAGTCGCCAGCCGAGACCCAAAGCCAGCGGGCAGGGGTCGCTGGCCTCGACGACCTGCGGTACCCAACCTTCGCTCAAGCCCCAATCTGTTCCGGCGCACTGCGCGACCTCGTGGTAACTCCGCTCTAGCTCACGAGGCGACGCTGTCGCGCTTTCTTCGGCGAGTAGAATGGCTGGGTGGGCATCGCGGCAGGCTTCGCTCAGCACGTGGAAGGGTAAGCTGGCGCGCGCAGCGACTTCCGCGGCGCTGCCACCGCCTTGAAACGCAGGGCTGCAAGCCGAAATGGGCGCCGAGAGCACGAGACGCAGTCGCCGCCCGGGGCCCACGACGGTCAGGTTGCCGTAGGCGTCGAACCAGGCGCCCGGTCGACTGGCTACGACTGGCGCGTCAGGGTGGG
>JAYUYU010000417.1:0-2153 GCA_043752365.1 Myxococcales bacterium
GCCCCGCTACCGACACCTATGCCCTGGGCGCCATTCTCTACGAATGCTTGACCGGCGAGCCCGCGCACCCCGGCGAGACGGCTCAGGAGGTCATGTACAGCGTCATGATCCGCGCCACACCGGACTCACCCTTGCTCGCCGCCAACGTGCCCCCGTTGCTCATCGAGACGGTCATGGCCTGCCTGGCGAAGACGATGGAACGGAGGCCGCGCAACACCGCTGAGCTGCTAAACATGCTTTTGCAGCGCGCTCCTTCAACGACCAACAGCGGCACGTTCGCCACGGTGTCGGAGGACGACGCGCCGGCCCAGAGCGAACCACCCAAACTGAAGGGGACCCCGCGAACAGGGTTCCTGTGGGGCGCGGGTTTCGGCGCGCTCGCCGCGATGGCGCTAGTGTGGTCGGTTCGTCCGGGATCAGGAGCCCCGAGCGCCCCGCTTGCCCAAACCTCTCATGTCAACCTCACCTCGGCCCGCGCAGCGCTGAGCTCCGGGAGTGCGCCAGAGCCCGTCATGTCGATCAGCGTGCCGGCGTTGGCCACAACAGGCCTCGAGGCACAGGCGATTCCATTGCCGCGGCCTAGCGCGGGCGTCGCGACGCGGAATCGTCGTGCTCCCGCCATCAAGACCGCGCACTCCGGCCCCCTTTCTTCTGCACGGCCACCTCACGTCGCGGTTGGTAGCTTCGACTCAGCCAATCCCTACGGCGAATGAAGACCTACGCTCTCCTCTACCTTGCGCTGTGCACCGTCGCAGGTCCCGCTTGGGGCCAGGCGGCTACTGCGAACAACAGCCTTGAAGCGAGGCGCCACTTCCAGGAGGGGGTTCAAAACGCGCAACGCGGCGATCTACCGAAAGCCCTGCTCGAGTTCGAAGCCGCCTACGCCGCGCAGCCGAATTTTTCCGTGCTGTACAACATCGGGCAGGCACACGCCGCGCTCGGGCGCGCCGTCGAAGCCGTGGCCGCGTTCGAACGCTACCTCAGCGAGGGCGGCGAGCAGGTCTCTGCCTCGCGTCGGGAGGAGGTCCAGACGCTCATCGCCGCGAATCGCCAGCGCATCGGCATGGTCCAGATCGTCGGGACCGCGACAGCAAACACGCGCGTTTGGGTAGACGGTTCGGAAATCTCGCGCGAGCGGCTCACTATTCCCCTGCCACTCGTCGAGGGACCTCACTCCATCCTGTACGCCGAGGCTGACTGTTCACCCGTGGCTCGAGCCCAACCGATCCTCGCGGGCAAGACCGTCGAGGTGGAGCTGACACCAGCCAACGGCTGCGCCAGACGGCTCACTCAGCTGGCGATCGACTGCGAAGTGCCGGACGTCGAGGTGGAGGTGGTCGGCGTGGCCAAAGCACGCACGCCGCTGGACGCGCCCCTCCTGGTCCCCATCGGCGACGCCGTCGTCCAGTTCCGCAGGCCGGGTTACGCCGCAGTCGCGCGCCGCGTACGGCTTGGGCCAAGCGCGATTACTCGCGTCAACTGTCAGCAGCGGGCGCTGCAGCCTCTTCCACCAAACGTCTCTGCACGCCTCGTCGTGCAAAAATCGCCCCAAGACGCCCAAGTGCTCGTCGATGGCCAGCCCTTCGCCGGCGAATTACTGCCTGCCGGCTCTCATATTGTCGTCGTCGCGCACGACGGCTTCGTGCCGCAGCGGCGACTGATGTTCCTCGAAGCGACCAAGACGGCCGCATTGTCTGCCACCCTCGAGAAAACCCTCGAACGGCAAACGCGCGACCAGGCGTCAGCCTCGCGTCAAAAGCGCTGGGGCCTCGCGCTCGGCGGAGCCAGCGTCGCCTTCCTGGGCACCGCCGGTGGCCTGTACGGCTGGAACAGCCAGCGCTACACCGATTGGCGCGCTAGCGCAGCCAGAGGCCAAAGTGACCTGAACCTGGCGACTTCCGTGCAACGCATCGACGACCTGTCGCTGGCTTGCGCGCTGCTCGGCATAGGTCTCGGCGCAGCCGGCACCTGGTTGTTCTTCGCGACCGAGTGATGCGCGTCGCGAGCTATCCGTGCGCATACTTCGTCATCGGCTCGAGCACGCTCGCATGTTCTCTGTCCGGAATTCCCGTACGGACAGAGGGGCGACATAAGGCGGGCGGGCGGCTCATGAGCGTCGAGCTCGAAGAAAGCGAAAGGCGATCCCATCGCTG
>JAYUYU010000418.1:0-13834 GCA_043752365.1 Myxococcales bacterium
CGATCGGCGCGCCGCTCTCCGGATCGGTCGCGTCGGCGACGCCGACCATGTCCTGCGCCTCACCGCCGTAGCCGTGCTCGGGTCCGAAGACGATGCGCGGCTTGATCCCTAGCGTGCCGAGGACACTCGCCACGTGACAAAGCTCGCGATCGACGCTCGCGGGGTGGGCGAGAAGGCCCACCCGGGCCCCCTGGAGGCGGAGGGCGAGGCGTGCCGCGGGGGCGTCGCCATGGCTGCGGGCGAGGCGGTCGAGACCGACGTCCATCGTGGGGAGCTACCACGTCGGATGCGGGCGCGGTTACTCTCGCTCACGCATCACCATGAGCTTCTCACCGGGCGAAGTTCTCGCCGAAAAATACCGCATCGTGCGGATGATCGGGCGCGGCGGCGTCGGCGAGGTCTACGAGGGCGAAAACCTCCGCATCCGCCGCAAGGTCGCCATCAAGACCCTGCGCTCGGAATTCCTCGCCAAGAGCGACGTCGTCCAGCGCTTCGAGCGCGAGGCGCAGGCCGCCGGGCGCATCGGCTCGGCGCACATCGTCGAGGTGCTCGACCTCGGCGATCTCCCCGACGGCAGCCGCTTCCTGGTGATGGAGTTCCTCGAGGGCCTGACGCTCTCGAAGCACATCAAGGGCGCGGGCCGCCTAGGTGCAATCGAGACGGCGCAGATCCTGATGCAGCTGCTCGAGGGGCTCGGCGCTGCCCACGCAGCCGGCATCATCCACCGCGATTTGAAGCCAGCCAACGTGGTGCTCACGACGAAGGCCGGGGATCACTTCGCGAAGATCCTCGATTTCGGCGTCTCCAAGTTCAACACGCTCGCCTCCGACGAGCTCGCGATGACCAAGACGGGGATGGTCGTCGGCACGCCCTATTACATGGCGCCCGAGCAGGCCAAAGGCGCGCGCGACCTCGACCATCGCGTCGATTTGTACGCGGCCGGCGTGATTCTGTACGAGGCCGTCACGGGCGAGGTGCCGTTCAACGCCGACACCTTCAACGAGCTGTTGTTCAAAATCGTGCTCGAAGCCGCCAAGCCGGTGGAGAGCGTGGTTGCGAATATCGACCCGAATTTTGCGGCCATCGTTAACAAGTCGATGGCGCGCGAGCCCTCGCAGCGCTTCCAGACCGCGAAAGAGTTTCAGCAAGCGCTCGAGCAATGGGCCGCCGGCGCCGGTCCGCAGTTCGCGGCCGCCCTGAACGCCTCCGTGCAAGCGTCTAGCGGTGCGCCAGCCCAGCACCAGCCGCCACCCACCGGGCAGTACGCGGCGGGCGGCACCGGCGCTTACGCTGCCGTTGGCACGGGGCAGTACGCGGCAGTCGGTGCCGGTCCTCCCACTGCGGTCTCGCCCGGGCACCAACTCGGCACCGGCACGGCTGGCAACTGGGCCAACACGGGCGGCTACGCCGCTGCGGAGCCCGCTCCAAAGAAGAGCAACACAGGGCTGTTTATCGGCATCGCGGCCGCAGCAGTCTTGCTGATCGGCGGCGGCACGGTTGTCGCCATGAGTTTTTCCCACGGCAAAGAAGACGCGGCCGCAGCTGCGGGCAAGCTCGAAGCCGAACGGGGCGAGGCCGAAAAGGCCCGGGGCGAGGCCGAAAAAGCCGCGCAAGACGCGGTCGCCAAGGCAGCCGCCGAAACCGACAAGGCCAAGGCCGAAAACCAAGCTTTGAAGGGCGAAGCCGAGAAAGCCAAAACAGCAGCCGACGCCGTTGCGAAGGCCGTGGCCGCCGCGCCCGCGCCCGCGCCACGCGCCGGCGGCAGACCGGCGTCCGCTGTGGCCAAGCCCGAACCCAAGCCGGAGCCCAAGCCTTCGGCCGTAGCTCCTGCTCCCGCCGCCGCTCCAGCTTCGACTGGTCGACGCATCCGCACGACGCTGTGAACCCAGCCGTCGATCCAGAAGCGGGCGGCTCCGAGGTGCTGCGCCTGTCGGAGGTGTTCGACAGTCTGCAGGGTGAAGGCGTGAACATGGGCAAGCCGTGTCGCTTCGTGCGGCTAGCGCTGTGCAACCTGCATTGCCATTATTGCGACACCAAATACACCTGGGATTTTACGCGCTTCGACTATGCCAGTGAAGTCAGCGAAGTCTCTCTGGACAGCGTCGTACAGCAGTTTTGTGAGGCGCCCGCAGGCCATGTGGTGGTCACGGGCGGCGAACCGTTGCTGCAGCAGCGCGCCTTGGCCAAAGTGTTCGAGCAAGTCCCCAGCGAGCTATTCATCGAGATCGAAACCAACGCTACGCGCGTGCCCCTGCCCAGCCTCCTTGCGCGCGTGAATCAGTGGAACGTCTCGCCCAAATTGGCGTCGGCGGGCGACAGCGAGGCGCTACGGATTCGCCCCGAGGCGCTGCTGGCGCTCCGCGACAGCGGGCGCGCCTACCTGAAATTGGTCGTGCGCAGCGCAAGGGATCGAGATGAAGCCGAAGCGCTACGCGAACGCTTCGGCTTCGCGCGCGACCGCACGCTGCTGATGCCCGAAGCCGCCACGCGCGAGCAGCTTGAAGCGCGCTCGCCCGAGGTCGCCGCCTGGTCACAAGCCCTTTCCGTGCGCTTTTCGAGCCGTTTGCACGTGACGCTCTGGGGCGGGCGCCGCGGAACTTAGGCCGGCCGCGGCCCGCTAGCGAATGTCGCCCCAAACCGTGAGCGCCGCGAGCGTGTCCGGATCTATCTCGGCGCGCAGACGCGGGCCCAGCCGCGAAGCGGCGCGCGCGTTCTCGGTAGCGGTATCGAAGACGGCTAACCACAGCGCGCGGGCGGCGCCGGGGCGAAGGTCGAGCGCGTCGTTGATGCACGACGGATCGATGTCGGACGCGCAGAGCCGAGGCGTCTTGCTGGTGGTGCCACGCAGCAGCCAGCCCGCCAGCCGCGCCGAGTAGTCGTTGTTGTTCGAGGCCACGTCGATGTCGCCGCCCAGCGACGCGACGCCGCTGCCGCGTGCGAACAAGTCGGCTCCAGCCTGCGCCGACGGCTCGAGCCCCAGCGCCTGCAAAATGGTCGCCGACACATCGGTGGCGGTGCTGGGCAAAGTCACTTCTTTGCCGCCCAGGGCGTCACGCGGAAAGCGCACGATTAGCGGCAAAAGTAGGCGATCTTCGGTCAACGGCGCCGCGGGGTCGAACGGGATATCGGGGCCGCTGCCGAGCCCTACGTCCGAGGTGACTATGAACAATGTGTCGTCCCAAGCGCCCTTGGCTTTGAGCGAGGCAATCAGCCGGGCCAGCGCTATGTCTTGCTTGGCGAGTGCGGCGTCGTGCAACGCGCGCAAGCGGATCCAATCATCGTCGCCAATCTTGCGCGAGGCCTTCTTCGACTTCTCGCGCAGTGCGCCCAGCACGATACCGCCGCGGCGCGGGTCCAAGATGCCGCTGTACTCTTGCGGCTTGATCGTGGCCGCTTCTTCGCGCGTAAGGTCCCAAGGTGGATGCCCGCCCCGCAGCACAGCCACCACCAAGTGCGGCGACGATCCGCCGCTCGCCAGCTCCTGCTCGAGAAAGCTTTGCGCTCGCGTCAAAGGCTCGGTTGCGGGCAGGTCGACCACGGGCGAAAAGGTCTCGAAGGCATCGAAGCCCGCGGCGAAGCCGAACGGGGCAAAACTCGTCGGAACACCGGTAAAAAGCGCGGTGCGGCCGCCAGCCTCTTTCAGCGTTTCAGCCAAAGTCGCCACCTTCGGGCGCAGCTTGTCGCCTGGCCGTTCCAGGCCGTGCACGGCGGGTGAGGTGCCAGAGATCAGGGAGGCGAACGACGCGGCCGGCACACCCGAAGGCGCGCGGTGCGCGCTGAACACGACCGCGTGCTTGGCCAAGTCCGCCAGCGCCGGCATGCCTGCGGCCGGACCCCAAGGCGGTAAGCGCCCACGCTCGACCGAAGCCAGCACCACCAAAACCACGGTGCGAGCTGGCGGCGCTTGGGGCATCGCGGCGCTGGAGCGGCTGATGATCGGATCGCCGAACACTACCCGGCCACCACGCGGGCCCTCCAGCGCGCGCAACTCGAGGCCCACCACCTCGCCGGCAGCCGGAGAGAGATCGAGCGACACGGGCGTGAAGGTTCCGCCGTCGCCGCCCGTGACTTTGCGGGTCGAAAGCACGCGCGGCGGCTTTTCGTCGCTAACGAGCGCGACTTCTGCGGTACCGCGCCCGTTACCCCAAAAACCCAGCCCGACCCGTAAGCGCGCATCCGCGGCAGGCCGGAAGAAGCAACGCACCACGCTGGGCGCCCGGAGCACGATCGAGCGCTTGGGCACGCTGTCGAGGACCACGTCGCTGACGACGTCGTGGAGCGTGGGCGCGGCGTAGTTCGCGCCACTCTCTAGCCGGGGACCAATCCGCACCCAGTCCAAGTCGACGATGGGCTCTTTGGAGCCCCGCGGTGAGCCGCTGAAGCGCAGGCTCAGCCGGTGTCGCCCCCGCGCAAGCGTGCCGTGCGCGCTCGGAAATGACATGGCGCGAGTCTCGCCAATCACCAGCTTCTGCGCACCCAGCCGCTTTTCGTCGATGGCCACATACAGCACTTTCGCGAGCATCGAGTGCAGTCGGACCGTCACCGACACTTCCGACGCTGGCTCGTCCAGCCAAAAATCCAGCAAGGTTTCGCGCGAAAACAGCCGTTCGAAAGTGTCACCGCCGCGGTCCACCGAGGGCGGTGGCTCGGCCTGCGCAGCCGCGAACCCGCGCGAGGGCGGCTGTGTGCCGCCAAAGTCCAGCAAGCGGCCATGATGCTCGATCTCGCAGCGCGACAGCTCCTTCAGCAAGTCGATGCGCTCGGGGTCGGGTGAGCGGCCCGGGCTGGTAGGCTCTGCAGCAGAAGCCGCTGGACGAGCGCCCGAACGCGAAAGCGGCGGCTCTTCTTTCTGGCAGCCGCCGACGACAACGCAAAGCGTGGCCGCGAGCGCAGAGAGCAGCAGTCTCACGGCGTTCCAGCAGGCGGAGCTGAGCCGGTCGCCACAGCCAGCGTGCGCTGGCCGGCTTTCACGATCACGCTTTGGGGAGCACCATCGCCTACGGTCAACTGGTGCGTTCCCGGGGTCAGCGGAACGCGACGAGCCGGGCCCATGCCCAGGTACTCGCCGTCGACCCGAATTGCGCTGCCGTCTGGCACGTGCACCTCGAGCAAGCCGCTACCGGCCGGTACATCGGTGCCGGGTGGCAGCGCCGAGTCGGTGGTCGTCAGCGACGGAAGCTTCGCGGCAGCAGGTGCGACGCCCGGGACCACCTGCGGCACCACCGAAGCCACCACCGATGGGTCCGCCGAGGGCGCGGGTTTGGGAGGGGGCGCGCCAAATAGCAGGGTGATGCCGTAGTACGAGGCGCCGGCTGCCAACAGCGAGAACAGTGCCGTTCTAAGCCAGCCGCCGCCTTCACCCGCGGGGGCGGGGACGGCCTTGGTTGGCGCGACAGCGGCCTTGGCAGGCGCCTTCGAGTTGGCAGGACGCTGCCCCGCCGTAGGCGGCTCCGTCGTTACTTCGGAGCGCTTGGTGGCCGGACGCTTGCTGTCGTCGGGCGCCGGGGCCTTGGAGGTACCGAGTGGCAACGTTTGCCCGTACGGGGCGGGCGCGGGCTTCCGCACCGCGCGGTCGGCTTCGTGCGGGACCGGCAGAGCAGCCGAGTCGCCCCACGGAGCCGTACCTCCGAGCATCGCCGTAACGCCCAGGGGCGGGGGGGTGTCGACCATCAACGCCTGCGTGAGCGGATCTTGCTCGACGACGCGCGGAGCGAGCGGCGACTGCGGCCGGGGCGGCTTGACCGCGGGACGGGGCGCAGACTCGAAAGGCTCTACCGCCACGACGAGTGTCGGCGCTACGGCGGGGGGCGCGTCGGCAACGGCGGCCAGGGCCGCGGCTGCTTCGTTGCCGGCGCTGCCAAGTGTGTCGGCCCGCAGCTCCGGGCGATGGCCTCGCTCGACGGGCACGGAGTGGCCCGGTTGGGCTTCGTCGTGGGCAGCGGCGGGCGCCGAGGAGGTCAGCGTCTTGCGTAGCGGATCTTCGGAGCGCGCCAGGACGGGCTGACCAGGCTCAGGTTCGATCACCGCGGGCGGAGTCAGCGGTGCGGCCTCGGGAGGTTGCGCGCTCGCCTCGATTTGGAACGAGAACCAGCCAGCGTCGGCCGAAGCCAGCTCGGAATCGGGCGGCTGTGAGTAAATGGCGGGCGGTTTGCGCGGCGAATCGGGCGGAGCAGCCTCTGACGGGGGGACAGGAACGGGCTCCGACGCAATTGCGGCAGCCGGCGCGGGCTCGGCCTCTGTTTGCGGAATCGCGCCTAGATTGAGCGCCGCAGAAGGCGGAACGCGCGTTTGCGAGATGTCCTCGATGCCACCGGCAGTCTCGACCATCAGAATGCCGCCGCGGCGCGCGAAGTCCGACAGCACCGCTTCCAGCAGCCGAGCAGGGGCTCGGCCGGAGGTCAGCAAGTCTCGCGGCGAGGCACCCGTTATCAGCTCACGCAAGAGGCTTTGCGCGGGCTCGGGCGTGCACTCGAGGTAGCCGCCGACGCGCGCAGCGTCGAAAGCAACGCGCGTCACGCTCGCCAAAGCACCCGCCGACAACGCGCGCTGCGCTGCCCTGGCGCGCGCCACCGGCCCTGCCAGCTGTTCGTGCAGGCTGCCCGAAAGCTCGGCCCGGCACTGCGAGGCATCAGGCTCGATGACGAAGCGCGCGGCGCTTACGCCCAGCAACATGGACAACACGCCTTCGCCCCGCTCGAAGCTGCCGTCATTGGCGCTGCGAATGGCCGTGCGGGGTGCGCCAGCGCGCACCTGGACCTCGTATAAATACGAGGAATCTCGAATACTTACACGCACATCGCGCTGCGCCCGGCAAGCTAGCTCCAGCACCAGGCGAGGCGTAAGCCCGTCGAGCCGGCCGCGCACTTCGCCACCACTTGCGACGCGCGCTTCGACGCGCGCACGCGGCCGCAACACCTCGCGCAGACGCTCGACGACCGTGGACGCTGCGGCTTCCTTGCGCAAATAGCCGTCGGCGTCGCCGCCTAGCTCACGCACGCGCTGCAGCAAGTCTTCCTTCCACGACAGCAAAATCACCGGCACGTCGCGCACCGCAACGTCGCGCTTGATTTCGTGGCACAGCGAGAAGCCGTCGAGCTTCGGCATCAGCACGTCGCTGACGACCAAGTCTGGCCACAAGGACGCGGTAAGCTCGAACGCGCGTTCGCCGTCGTGAGCCTCGAACACCTCGGCGCCGACGGCTTTCAAGATGCCGCTCAAGAACCAAACGACGGCCGGATCATCGTCGGCCACGACCACCCGGCGGCCCTGCAGCGCCACGCCTTCGGCAGCACGGCCTTCGCGCGCTCCGCGCTCACCGACGCGCCGATCGTCGTTCCACGGCGCCAGCGGCACCGCGCCTTCGGGCCCGGTTTGCTCGAAACGCACGTTGCCGTCCGAGCGCAAGGTAACGAGCTCGCGCAGCCGGGCGACCGTGCCCCACACCGCGCTCATGACGTCGGTACCCTCGCCAAAGCCCACGCTCGAAGCGCGGGCCGCGGGCTCGACCGATTCGACCAAACCGCGCCGAATCTCGATCGCGATGCGATCGACCAGCTGGCTCACGGTCAGCTCGCCGAGCGGCTCACGCGCATGAATCGGCGAGCTGCCGGGGTCACGCACCTCCAACAAAGTGCGACGCAAGAGCTCCGGACTGACCGGCTTCGGCAACACACGCGTCGCCCCTAGTTCCAAGAAGGTCGTCGTCAGGTCGCCGCCCGCAAAGTCCCCGACGACCACGATCGGGATCGGCTCAACCAACGGATCTTTGACGAACAGCTCCAGCAGCTCGCGCGCGCCTTCTTGGTCGGCGTCGATGATTGCCACGTCTGGCCCGAACACGCGCGACAGCTCACGCGCCTTGGCCGGATCCTCGGTGCGCTCGCACTCCACCCGAAGCTCGCTCTGCTGCTGCAGCAGGTCCGCCAGCGGCTGTGGCCCGAAGACCAGCACGCTCAGCGGATAATCCAAAGCTGGAGCTGGCACCGACTCCGGCTGCACGACCGCCCGAATCGGCACCTTGGCGCCCAAGACCAGCGAGGGCAAAAGGTCCAGGGCGCGGGCCACGTCGGCCAAATCGGTCTGGGCGGGTCCGCTCCGAGCCACGCGGCGCAGCGTCTTTTCCGCCTCGGCTAGCGCTTCGGCGACACTGGCGAAGCCCAGCACCCGCGCGGCCGAGCCGAGAGCGTGCAGTCGGCGCAGCAGACCGTTGATGCGACCCGGATCGCGAGGCTGGTCCTCGACCGCGCGCAGCGCTGCTCGCAAAACTTCGAGGCGACGCGGCAAACTGGCCACGAAGTCGCCGCGGGCGCCCGAGAGCCGGGCTTGCTCGTCCTGTGCGGGAGGCGCCCCGATCATGGCCTCGGCCGTACCACACGCCACGCAGGCGGCCGAATTTTCGAGGCTCGAAGGCTCAGCGATGCGCCAAAACTTCGAGGAAAGCGCTACCAGCCGCCTCGCTGCCCAAACTGCCTCCCACGTCGGCCGTACAGCGCCCGAGCCGCAGCACCTCGGCCGAAGTGCGCTCGATGCGCTCGGCTTCGGCCGGGTAGCCCAGGTGCTCCAGCAACATGCCAAGCGACCGGATGGCACCCAGGGGATTGGCAACGCCACGGCCGGCGATGTCGGGAGCCGAGCCGTGTACGGGTTCGAACAGGCCAATGTGACCCGGCAGCGCGGGGTGGAGGTTGGCGCTGGGGGCGAGCCCCAAACCGCCAGCCAGGGCCGCGCACAGGTCGGCCAAAATGTCGCCGAACAGGTTGTTGCCCGCGATCACGCCGTGGCGCTCGGGCGCTTGAATCAGGCGCGCCGCCAGGGCGTCGACGTACAGCTGCTCCGTTGGCACGTCCGGGTAATCGGGCGAGAGCTCGGCCAGCACCCGGCGCCAAATTCCTTGGGCCGGGATGGCGTTCGACTTGTCCGTCACCAACAACGGCCGACCATGCAAGCGCGCGTAGTCGAAGGCCGCGCGCAGCAGCCGTTCGACGCCGCGCCGCGTGTGCACCTCGCGGCTCATCGTAATTTCGTCGGCGGCGCCGCGGCCGCGCTCGCTGCCGGCGCCCACGTACTGTCCCTCGGTATTTTCTCGATAAATCACCAGGTTCACATCGTTTTTCGTCTTACCCCGCAGCGGTACCAGCTGATCGGTCAAGGCCCGCACCGGGCGCACGTTGGCGTAAAGCTCCCACGCCGTGCGCATGCCGAGCAAAATGTCGTGCGCGTGCTCCCCGCTGGGCACGCGCGGGTCGCCCACGGCGCCCAGCAGCACCGCGCTGCAAGTCCGTTTGACCTCGTCCCGCAGCTCGAGCGGAAACGTCGTGCCGTCCTTCAAGAACAGCTCAGCGCCCAGCGGCAGCTGCCACAGCTCCACGTCCACCCCGCGCTCGCGCCGCAACAGCTCCAACACCCGCAGCGCCTGTCCCACGACTTCAGGACCGATGCCGTCACCCGCGATCACCGCAATGCGGTGCGTCATGTGAGCAGCCTAACCGCCGAGGGCCTTCTCGAGCAACATGCGCAAAAGCTGCGCGACTTGTTCCGGGTCGGCTTCGTCGCCCTCTTGCAACAGCGCGCCGGCCTCCAACATCGGCACGGCAGCCACCGAGCAGGCCGTTTCGAGCGCTTCGGAGGCGGTGGGCTCGATGCGGGCAAGCGCCGCGGCTCCGGGCAGAACCAAGCCCCAAAGCGGCGCGTAGGCCTCGACCAGCGGCAGGCCAACGACCTCCAAATCAGCCTCCCCGAGCCGTAAGGTCGCCAATGCATAGGGCACCGGAGCCGCCGGCACCTGCTCGGTCGGCACCGCGGTGTCGGCAATGCGCGCAATGGCGTGCATCAGTGTCACCAGACGCTGCATTGTCGCGGCAATGACCACGCGCGCCGCACCGCGGTAGCCGCTGCGCACTGCGCGCTTGGCCAGCGCGGCCAACACCGCCATCCGCTCTGGATCCGCCAACTCCACCCGTACCGCGCTAGACGCGATGCGGCGCACCAAGCCTTCGTCCAAAAGCGCTGCCAGCGCCTCGATCACGGCCAGATCGGGCAGCATGACCTCGTCCAAAAGCTCGGGCAGCGTGCGCGGCGTCGTCAACGACTCGAGCACGCGGGAGCCGGCCTCGGACGTTTCGGCGTCGGGCGGGGCGATGGCGAGCAGCGCGGTGCCGTCGAGGGCAAGGCTGCTGCGCAGCCGCGCGACTTCGTCGAGCTGGCGCAGGCCCTCCATCAACAACGAGTTGGTAGAGGTTTGAATGCGCTCCAGAAACTGGGGCATGCCGCCCACGAACGAGAAGGTGCCGTCCGTCTCGCCCAGCAGGCGATACAGCGCCTTTTCCCGCTCTAAGCGCCGGAAGACGGCGTCTACAATCTCGCCGTTTTTGATCCGCACTTCACCGGCGCCGGCCGAAGTGTTGATGGCCAAGCTGCCGCTGCGCCGATTCATGGCCAACAGCTGCAGCAGGTCGACCGTGCTCACCTGTTGCAAGTCGCCGCGAAAATCGCCGCCCTCTTCGGGGCCAACGCTAACGCGGTTGGGAATGGCGTACAGCCGGCGCGCGATGAGCTCGATGTCGTGATGCGGCAGCTCGTCGGGCGCGAGCGACGCACCGACCGGCTTGTCCACCAGAATGAAGAACAACGCTTCACTCATGGTGCTCGCGTTCTTCAGTCGCTCGAAGCCGCTGGCGTCGGACAACAACGTGCTCGAAACCAGTACGGCTAGCAGGTCGGCCGCCGACGCGCGCTCGACGGCGCTGCCAATGCTGTCGGCGATTACCACGGACAAGCCGCGCGAACGCAGCCGCGAAGCCAGCGTGCCCAGCACGTCGACGTCCGCCTCGATCAGCAAGATCGACTTCATTCGAAGGTCCTCCCGGCGATCTCCGACAGTCGCGCGACCAACAAGTCGGACAATAGCGGATCGGTCGAGTGCACGGCTCGCACCAAGCTGCCTTCGGTGCGGCCAGCCAACGTGTAGGTGGCGTGCTCGGCGATCACGATCAGCACGTCCGCTCGCTCGCAGCCAGGCACACGCGAAACGTCCACCGTCTCGGCCTTCAGCACGTCGCCCACGCGCGACATGTCGGCCCTCACCGCGCTACCTACGCTCAAGCCGGCGCGCTGCGTGGCCAAGACGCGCGTGGCGCCACCGCGCGTCGCCTCGCCGACGGCAGAGCTGACTAGGCCCATCAAATCCGTCACCGGCAGCTCGATGTAGTGTGGCGTCTCGAGCGGCGCGAGCTTCTGCGCTTGAGCGTCGGGCACCACCCCCAAAAGCGCGTCGATTAGCTGCCCAAGCGGCAGTGCGCCCAGCCCGAGGGTGTGCACGACCGAGCTCCGGCTCGCGTCGGCGCGAAATTTTGCCACCCGCAAAAGCTGCGACAGATCCGAGCCATCGTGCGGAAAAGTGGCCACCCCCACGGCGGTGGCGAACTGCGAGGCGCCATTCACGGCGCCCAGCTGCCCCAAAATTCGCCGCCGACAGGCGTGCGCGCCAGGCCCGCCGGTCTCGGGCAAAAGCAGGTAAAATTCGTTGGCGTCGACGCGCGCCAGCACGTCTGTGTCACGCACCGCGCCCAGTACGCGCTCGGCGCCGAATACGGTCGGCTCGGTTTCATCACCCACGCCCGATTCCGGCGCCAGCTCAAGCCCGACGGTCGCCAGCGAAAAACGCCGACCGTGCCGACGCGCCATCGCGATCTCGCGCCCCGCGACGTCAACGAAGTAGGCGAAAGTGTAGGCGCTCGAAGCCGGGTCTTTCATCGCACCGCGATGCGACTGTTCACGCGCGCCAATCAAGGACAGCACCGTGGCGGCTTGCGTGGCCACCAGCTCGACCAGCGGCTGCTGAATCGAGCTCGGGTCACCGACTTCCCCGCCGCCGAGCAACACCAGGCCCGAAAATTCGCGCAGAAGCGCCAGCCGCACCACCGTCATGCCGCGCTCACTGGCGAAGGTCAGCGCCTCCATTTCCTCGCAAAAAGTCGGGGCATTGGCTACCTCGCCCAGCACCGAAGCGCGCAGTAGTTGGCGAGAGCCTTCGGCCGCCGGCAGGTACACGACCACGTCCTCCGCTCCCGCCGCGCCGCCGATCACCTGGGCGATGCGCTGCGCGGCTTCGCGACGTGTCTTGGCCGACGCAATCTCGGCGATGTCGACCGACAGGGAGGCGCCACGCGCCGCGCTGCGTGCCGCGCGCAACAAGTCCGCCCGCTCCAGCCGCTCGCCGATGCGGGTGCGCACGTCGGAAAGCGCGTTCAGCAACTCGTCGCCCGAAATGGGCTTCACCAGCACGCCGGCGCCGCCCAACGCTACCGCCTGCACGCCCAAATCCAAGCGATCGGCGCGCGTCAGCGCGAACACTACGACGTTTGGCGCCAGCGCGCGCACGTGATGCAAGACGGCCAACCCGGCGCTGTCGCCGAGCGTCACGTCGACGAACGCCACGTCTGGTACCTGCGACGAGACGCGCGCCAAGCCCTCGGCCAAGTCGGTGGCCACGCTCAGGCGGTCGCCACTGCCGCTCAGCGTGGCGCTCATCAGCTCAATGGTCGCGGCATCGGGAACGATGGCAACGACGTTGAGCTCGGGCGCCGCGCGCTGAAACATCACGGTTGTGGGACCTCGCCCGAGAAGACGTAGCGGGCGGGACCACGCAGCGTGACAGACGAATCTTCGCGGCAAACCGTCAGTTCCAAGGGACCGCCCGGCAGCCGCAGCGTGATTGGCGCGTCGAACGGCGCGCGCCCGACCAGCGCTGCCAGCGCCGCCACGGCCGCCGCGCCGGTGCCGCACGCCAGGGTGCGCCCGACGCCGCGCTCCCACACCAGCACATCGAAAGCTGCCGGCCCGGTAGCGCGCACGAACTCGATGTTCGACCCCCCCTGCAGTGACTTCGAAATGCGCGGGCCGAGTTCGTCTAGCTCCTCTTCGGTGCAAGCGACGTCGAACACGATGGCGTGCGGGTTGCCCATCGACACGCGCTGAAACGTCAGCTCTTCGCCGCGGTGTTGGGCCGTCACTTCGCCTTCGCGCGTGGCTTGACCCATGCTGACCGTCACGTCGGCCACGTCGCCGCGGCTCTCGACCAGCGCCGTACGCGGCCCTGCATCGGTGTCGATAATCAACTCGGTGCGCGCCTGACCGACTCGGCGAGCCAACGCCAGCGCCACGCAACGCAACCCGTTCCCGCAGCCTTCCGGGCGCGAGCCGTCCGAGTTCAACACCACCATGCGACCATGCGCGCCGGGCGTCACGGGCGGGGCGATCAACAACACGCCGTCACCGCCTACGCCGTAGTGCCGGTCACAAAGCCTACGCGCCTGCTCGGGACCGAGCGCCGTATCGCTGTCGGCCTCCACGACCAAAAAATCGTTGCCGATGCCTTCGTACTTGCCGAACCGAAGCGCCATAGAAGCCCTCAGCGTAGCCAGCCCGGCCAAGGACCGCCACACCCAGTCGTCCCCTGGCTTCGGGGCGCCGCTCACCGCACTGGCGAACGCCCTTGGTTGCGGCGCTTCTGTGCTAGACCGCCGACGAATGCGGCGCCCACTGATCGTCAGCGGTTTCATGGCCAGCGGCAAATCCAGCGTCGGGAAGCGCGTTTCCGAGCTGGCGGGCCGACCCTTCGTCGATTTGGATTCTCGAATCGAGGCACGCTTCTCGGCGCCCATCACCCGCATCTTCAGCGAGCACGGCGAGGCCGCATTCCGCCAGGCCGAGCGTGAAGAGCTGCTCGCCATCCTCGACGCCTCAAGCGAGCTGGCCCCCGTGGTCGCGGTGGGCGGCGGTTGCCTGGTGCGGCGGGAGCTGCGGCTGCGCGCCATCGACCAAGCGGTCGTGGTCT
>JAYUYU010000419.1:0-2151 GCA_043752365.1 Myxococcales bacterium
GATGCACGGCATGCACGTTGCTCACGTAAAGAACGGACGACTCACGCTGGATGAGCCGACGGATTTGCCCGAAGGCAGCGTGGTGCCGCTTGAGATTGCTGACGACTGGGACGACCTCGACGACGAGGAACGCGCGGAACTGCATCGCGAGCTCGCGGCCTCCATCGCCGAGCGCAAAGCCGGCGCTCCGACCTACTCGGTCGAGGAAGTGCTGGCCGAACTAGGCTCGCGCCGGTGAACGTACGCGTTTCTGGTCGCGCAAAGGCTCGAATCTGCCGGCAGGATGAGTGGTGGCGAAGTCACCGCCTTGATGCTCCGGACCTCTTCAAGGACGAGTTGGCGGTCACTTTCTCACGCATCGCGCGCCACACCAAAGTGCGACGACCACATGGGCTGATTGAGGGCGAGCCCGTTTGGCGGGTCTTCATGCCCGGAACCGAGCAGCACATCTACTACACGGTCAACGACGCTGCCGACGAGATCGTGATCGAAACGGTGTGGGGCGCTCGCCGAAAGCGCGGCCCGAAGCTGTAGCCGGCAGATCCATGACCCTTGCGATCGAGTGGCTCGATGACAGAAGACCTGAAGCGACGCTCGATAGGCAAATGACTCACCCGCCCGCGATGGGCTCCAATCCGCTCACCATCGCCGCCACCGCCAACGCCGCCGTCAAACCCGGCGACTCAATCCCATACAAATTGAGCAGCCCCGGCACACCATGCGCACTCTCGCCCTGAATCACAAAGTCCTGCGCCGCCGCTCCGGCGGGCACCAACTTTGGCCGAATCCCCGTGTGCCCACGCACCAATGCACCGTCGGCCAGAGCCGGAAAGTAGCCGCGAATCGCCGCGTAGGTTCGCTCTTCGCGCCCCTCTTCGAAGCCGTAATCTACGCCGTCAATCCATGACACGTCCGGCCCAAAGCGCGCTTGGCCGGCCAAGTCGAGCGTGACGTGGACGCCCAAGCCGCCCGGTTCTGGCACGGGGTACACCAGGCGCGAAAAGGGCGAGCGCCCGGCGAGCGTGAAGTAGTGGCCCTTCGCAAAGTACTGCTCGGGGATGCTGCTGCTCGGTACGCCACGAATGGAACGCGCAACGTTTTGCGCCCATAAGCCGGCCGCGTTGACGACCGTGCGGCACGTCACCGTGTTCGGATCCGCGCCGCCGATTGAGAGCTCGAATCCGCCGCTGTCGAGTACCGCGCCGCCCAGCACTGGGCTGCTGGTGACGACGTGCGCGCCGCCTGCGACGGCGTCGCGCCGTAAGGCGTTCATCAGTGAATGACTGTCGATAATGCCGGTCGAAGGTGACAGCAAGCCGCGCACTGCCGTCACCTCGGGCTCGAGCTCCGTGATGTCGTGCGCTTCTAGCCATTCTAGATCCGTCACGCCATTGGCTTGTGCGTTCGCCAGAATGCCTTGCAACGCGCCGGTTTCTTGTTCGCGGGAGGCGACGATGATTTTGCCGAGGCGACGGTGGGGGACGTCGTTTTGCTCGGCGTAGGCGTAAAGCAGGGCTTTGCCTTCGACGCACAGGCGGGCCTTCAGCGAGCCGGGCGGGTAGTAAATGCCGGCGTGGATGACCTCGGAGTTGCGTGAGCTGGTGTGCTGGCCAAGGCGTGGCTCGGCTTCAAGCAGGGTGACTTCGCGGCCGTGCTGGGCCAGTGAGCGCGCCATGGCTAGCCCGATGACGCCGCCGCCGATCACGACGGCGTCGAGTTGGAGAGCCTCGGGCATGGCCCCCCAAGCTACTCGGTGCCTTGGCCTGGCGCTAGACGCTCACGGACCGGTCGTGAGCTTCATGTTGTAGAGGTAGTACGCGTCGGGGTGGGCGTTGATGACCGACGAATAGCCGCTCTCGACGCGGCCGAGCACGGTGCCGAAGGTCGTAGTGTTGCGGAAGGGCGCGGTATCCATGTACGCGATGGAGCTGTTGCCGCCCGTGATGGACACGCCAAACAGGTAGGTTTTGCCGGCTTTCAGCGAGAAGCTGATGGGGCCGGAGCTGAAGAAGCCCGAGCCGCTTTGGTTCGCGACGACCCAGTCCTGCTTGGCCGTGTACGTGGAGCCGGACGTTTCCTCGAAGACCACCCAGCGCAGCTCGCGCGCGGCGGGCAGCACGAGGTTGATTTGCATCTCGGTCAGCTTGCGCG
>JAYUYU010000420.1:0-30699 GCA_043752365.1 Myxococcales bacterium
GCAGTCGCTGGCGGGCTGAAGTCGCGCGGAGCTCCGTCACCCAGCAACTATCGCGTCAGCCGACAGCGCCTTCAAGAACGGGGCTGATGCTCCGGATACTCTGGCCGAACTCGGGATGATTCCTGATGGTTACGCTGACTCCGGCCAGCGGCAGGCCCGCCTCGCTGAACACGCGACCTCGTAGGGTAGCCGCGCTAGCGCGCTTGATGGTCGTGGCAGACACACCGGTTTGAAGCGGATTGGTTCCCGAGTACACCCAGCTATTTGCGTCGATGACCGCGGTTGCAACGGTCAGATCAACCGGCGCGCAGGCACGTCGTGTGAAGCCGACGATCGGGTCGCACGTTTCGATCGTGCAAGGGTCGCCGTCGTCGAAGGCCAAGGGCTCGCCGGGTAGGCATCGGCTCTGGCCGTCACAGACGCCATCGTCGTAGCAAATGTCGAGTGGGGCACAAGCCGCGCCCGCGGGCAGAGGGCTGCGGGTGAT
The DNA here is from genome assembly GCA_043752365.1 of Myxococcales bacterium. GTDB lineage: Bacteria > Myxococcota_A > Polyangia > Polyangiales > Polyangiaceae > PMG-095. Next base: position 488 of record JAYUYU010000420.1, read on the forward strand.
CTGCCCGGTGGCGCTGTTACAAAAATCTGCCGTGCATTCGTTGTCGTCGTCCACGCTGACTGAAGGCCCCGGCAGACACTGCCCGGAGCCACTGCAGGCGTCGCCCAACGTGCAGACGTTGCCGTCGGTGCAGCTGGTTCCAGAAGCTACTGGCGTGTGCTGGACGCCCAGGGTCGGCTCACAAGAGTCTTGAGTGCAAGTGTTGGCGTCATCAACAGCAATGGCCACGCCGCCACCGCACGCCCCGTTGTTGCAGCGCTCACCGAGTGTGCAGGCATTGCCGTCACTGCAGGTGCCACCGTTCGCAATTGGTACGTGCGTGACCCCGCTTGGACCGCATGAGTCAGTCGTGCACGGATCGCCGTCGTCAAGTGAGCCTCCGCCGCCGCAAACGCCGCAAGCGTCCACCACTTGACCCATTGCGCAGACGGGGATGCTAACGGAAGAGGTCGCGCTGCCGCTGGTTGCGCTCACGACGAACACGCCCGGCTGAGTCGGCGTGAAGCTGAAGCTCCGACCGCTGCCGGTGAAGGTTTGCGACGGCGACTCGGCGCGCCAAGTCACTTCGGCCGTGCATACGAGCGCGGCGGCGGTCGAGGGTTGTAGTGCGCCGAGCGCGACGCCGAGGAGGGCCCCCACGATCGCCAAGGCTCGCTTGCGCAGCGCTGCCGCTGCAACGGCCAGCAGCAACAGCCCGAGGCCCAGCACGCTGAAGAAATTGGACGCGGGCACGGCCGCCCCGCAGTTCGTCGCCACCTGCAGCAAGCTGCCCACGATTCCGCCGGCTGGCGGACTGATGATTGAGAAGCCCGCCTGCGCCACGGCGCCGGTGGCCACCAACGTGGATGCGAGCAGCGCAACCGCCGCCGACCATTGCTTGAACGCCCGCCCCGCCCCCAATTGCGTCATGCGCGGACGGTACCGGCCGTGTGCGCCAGCGCGGCGCACATGGGGTGACATGTGCGAGACGAGGCGTCTTATGCGCGCAGCGAACGTTGAGCGAGCCAACGTGCGCGAAAACGCGCTCAATAGGTACGGCGGGCTCCGAAAAAGGACGAAACGGCCCTCGAAAAGGCAACGGCTGCGCTTTGTCGGGCCCGAACGGCTGTCGGCATACGATATAACGTTTGGTAGTGAAGTCCGACCAAGGACGCCCAGAGCTAAGCGGTGCGCTCGCGCTCGATACCGTCGTTGAACCCCTGGCGGGCGAGTCGACGCTGGCGTCAACCAAGGAAGCTGCGGTCCCCGGAGAATGGACCGGCGACCGAGCTGGTCGCTATTGGCTGCGCCAAGAGCTCGGCGTGGGCGGCATGGGCCGGGTCTACGAAGGCTACGATCCGGAGCTTCAGCGCAGGGTAGCCGTCAAGCTGCTGCACTCGAGCTTTGACGCCGAGTGGCTGTCGCGTGAAGCGCGAGCGCTGGCCAGGCTTTCGCACCCGAACGTCGTCGCGGTGTACGACGTCGGTACCTTCCGCGGTCGCGTCTTCGTGGCAATGGAGCTGGTCGAAGGCACCACGCTCCGACAGTGGGTGGCCGAGCAGCCACGCAAGCCCGAGGAGCTGCTGGCCGTGGCCCTGCAGGCCGGACGAGGGCTAGCCGCAGCCCATGCGGCCGGCCTCCTGCATCGGGACTTCAAGCCCGACAACGTGATGGTGGGCCGCGACGGGCGCGTGCGGGTGCTCGACTTCGGCATCGTCCACACCTTCAAGTCGCCAGCAGCCGCGACGAGCGCTCCGCTGACCCCCGACGAAGCCTCGAGCCCCACCACTTTGGTCACCCGCTCCGGCGAGCGCGAAGTCAGCGAGTTCGACACGATCGCAGGAACGCCGGCGTACATGGCGCCGGAGCAGCTGTCGGGGGAGCTCATGACTCCTGCGACCGACCAGTTCAGCTTTTGCGTCTCGCTGTGGGAGCTGGCGTACGGGCAGCGCCCGTTTGCACCTGAAAAGCTGCTGGCCCTCGCGCTCGGGCTCGGGCGTGACGTGGTAGTGCCGCAGGTTCCGAGCGACGCCCGGGGCATGCCAAGCTGGCTACAGCGCGTGCTGGAGAAGGGCCTGGCCATTGAGGCGACAGACCGGCACGGTTCGATGGCTGCGCTGCTCGAGGCGCTAGAGAGCGGGCTGGCTCGCGCCGCCGCCGAGCGGCGCCTGCTCGGTCGGCGCTACGAGATTTTGTCGGCAGCCTCCGGCACCACGCTGCCGGGTGCCGAGCGCGCGCTCGATCGTTTCACCGGGCGCCTGGTCACGATCAAGCGCCTGGCGAGCTCGGGCGGTCGCGCAGAGGTCACCTTAGAACAGCTCGGAGATGCCTTCAGGCAATGCGCTGCGCTGCGCTACCCCAACCTGATCGGCGTGCTCGACTTCGGCCTGGACAGCGAGGGCCAGCCATACTGGGTGCTCGACCTGAAAGACGAGGGCTCGAGCTTGCTCGCCGCGATGCGCCGGGCTGGAGCGCGCCCCGCGCTCGACTACGTCGTCGACCTGCTGCAAGTGCTGCGCTACCTGCACAAGCACGGCCTGCCGCTCCGCGTGCTCGACCCTGCGATGATCGTGGTCGTCGACGACCAGGTCAAGCTGGCGCCGCTCCGACTGCCGATCGGCCCTAGCGCGCTCCGCGGCGCTGGCACCTTCGACGAACAGCCGAGCGTGGGACCTTCCGACTTGGAGCCGCGAGCCGCGAAGGTTCTCGAGCGCCTGCTTTCGAGCGACCCGTCGGCGCGCTACCAAACCGTGGACGAGCTCGCGCAAGCGCTCGAGGCCGTCACCGGCAGGGCGCTGGGCAAGGCGCTCGAATCTCGCGAAAGCCTGCTCGGGGCGGCGCCGTTCTTGGGGCGTGACGAGGAGTTCGAGACGCTGGCAGGAGCCGTAGCGGCCGCCTGTAGCGGCCAGGGCGCGGCTTGGCTGGTGAGCGGCGAGAGCGGCGTCGGCAAGTCGCGCTTGCTGGACGAGGTTGCGTCACTGGGCACCGTGCGAGGAGCGCTCGTACTGCGCGGGCACGAAGAGCGCGAAGGCGGCAGCCCCTATCGATTGTTTCGCGAGGTGCTGCGCGGTCTTTCGCTGCTCACCGAGCTAGACGTGGTCGAAGCTAGCGTGCTCGCGCCGGTCGTGCCCGGGCTGGAGAAGCTCCTGGGCCGCTCCCTCCCCGGGGCGCCCGAGCTCGACTCGCTGTCGACCCACGGCCGCCTGGTCGAGGTCGTCAAGAAGCTACTGCTCCGACAGCCGCAGCCGCTCGTGGTGCTGCTCGAGGACGTGCAGTGGGCGCGCAGCGACAGCCTCGATTTGTTGCAGCACCTGGCGAGCGCCGCCGGAGGCTCGAACGTGCTGATCGTCGCGACGGCTCGCGACGACGCCCCAGCCCGCTTTCTCGAGCAAGTGCGTGCGCTCAAGGCCATGCACCTCGGTCGCCTGTCGCGACCGGCAATCGCTCGGTTGGCCGAAGCCATGATCGGCGACAACGCCCAGCGTCCCGAGCTGCTCGACCTCTTGCAACGCGAAACGGAGGGCAACGCCTTCTTCCTCGTAGAGGTGGTGCGCGCGCTCGCCGAGGACGCGGGCGGCCTGGAGCTCATCGGCCAGTCCGCGCTACCCGAAAGGGTCTTCGCGGGCGGAGTTCAAAGCGTCATTCAACAGCGCTTGCGGGCCGTCTCCGGTCCGGCGCGCGCGATGCTGAGCTTGGCGGCCGTGTCGGGCCGGCGACTCGAGCCCCGGCTCCTGGCTCGCCTGATGCCCGACGCCGACTTGAACGACTGCATCGCCAAGTGCATCGCTGCCGCGATCCTGGAGCAAAGCAGCGAGGAGCTACTTTTTCGGCACGACAAGTTGCGCGAGGGAGTGCTCGCCATGCTCCCCGAAGGCGAGTCCAAAAAGCTCCACGCCCGGGTCGCCGAAGCGCTGGAGCTCGAGCACGCGGGCGAGCCCGAGCTCTACGCCGCCATGGCGCTGCACTTTGGTCAGGCGCAGAACCTCGCCAAAGAAGCTCACTACGCGAGTCTAGCCGGTGATTATGCGCTCTTGCATGGCGCGGTTCGCGAGGCCGTCGAGCTCTTGGAGCGGTCGCGGTCCTGGCTGGCAACTCAGGGCGACGCGATGGCGCTGGCCCGAGTGTGCGTCACGCTGGGCGACGCCCATTACATGATGATGGACATGCGCCAGGCCATGGCTTGTGCCAGCCAGGGCAGCTCAGCGCTGGGTGTTCGCTTTCCTTCCGGCTCGCTGCAGCGTGGGTTGGCGCTGTTTTGGCAGCTCTTGCTGCATGTCGGTTACCGCCTGTGGCCCGCGCTCGCGTTGCGCGGCGACGTCTCGCGAAGGCCCGCCCTGCAGGTTGCCTCGGCGGCTGCCGGCTGCGCCGCCACCGTCCACATCAGCCAATCGAGTGCGGTGGGCGTATTGCTTTTCAGCTTGATGGCCTGGAACCTGGGTGAACGCGCTGGCGCGCGCAACTTGTGGGCCTCCGGCGTGCTGGGCTACGGCCTCGCCACGTTGGGCTTCACGAACCTTGCGCGGAGCTATTTCCAGTCCACCGAGCGCGGCGCCCGCGCGCTTGACGGCTCGTACGCGGTAGTGAAAACCGGCTACTTGATGGGCATCGGGGACCTGGCAGCGGCCGAAGCGCTGATGCAGGAGGGGCTGGAGCTCGCCCCGCGCACCGGCTTTTACCGCGCCGAAGCTTTCCGCTGGTTTCTGCTCGGCTACTGCGCCTACTTCCGAGGCGATCTCGTAGAAGCCGACAAGCGGTTCGAGCTCGCCGCCGCCAACGAAGGTACGCGAGCCAACTTCGCCCCGGGGCTAGCCTTGGTGCGTAGTCTCGACGGACGCCTGGCCGAGGCCGAGTCGCTGCTGAGCGAGGGCTTGCAGGAGGCGACTCCAGCCGCGCCGCGCTCGATTGCGCTCGGCGTGCTGGCGCTGATCCAGGCACGTAAGGGCGACCTGGCTGCGGCGCTGCGCTCAGCCGACACTGCGGTCACTGTGGCGGCCGGTAACAACACGTTCGGCTACGCCGGCTCTGCCTACTTTGCGGGGGTGTTCGAGGCCTACCTGGCCGAGCTAGCAGATGCGCAGAAGAGTGGGCGTAGTGCTCAGCCGGTGCGGCGGAGCCTGAGCCGGGCCATGCGCCATTGCCGGTCGTGGGCCAAGGCCTTCCCGATAGGGCGCCCCCTGCTGCTGTTTTACGCGGGAAAGCAGGCTCAGCTGTCGGACCAGGCTGAGCGTGCGCAGCAGCTGTGGCGCGACAGCCAATCCCTGGCGAGCAGCATGAATTCCGGCCTCTACGCCGGGCTCGCGGCGCGAGAGCTCGCGGAAGCTACGCTGCCACGGCGCGCAGCGGACAAGAGCGCCACGTAGCCCGCGTCGAGCGCGAAGTTCGCCGCACACAGCGTGTAGAGCAGCAGCTTGCTCGCAGGCGGACCGCCAAGTAACGGATACAAGAAGACGAAGCCGGCTGAAGTCAGCCCGTTGCCCAGTAGCTTGCACCAGGCGATGGCGAAGGTGATGTCGTTCGCGACGCGACGCGAAAAGTAGAAGAAGTAGAACAGCACGGACATCATGACCGAGATCATGTACGCGTCCAAAAACCCGTATGCGTCGTGCAAGGCTGCTTCGAGCGCGAGCTGCGCGACCAACGCGAAGGCGAACGTGACCGCTACCACGGCGTAAAACCCCCGACGAATTTCGGGAATTTGCTGCTGCTGTCGCCCGTAGCGCAAGACCGTCCACAAGATGCCCGCGTCGAGCCCCAGCCACGCCACGTCTCCAATGTGCCACAAGCGAACCGGCGCGACTCGATACACGGCCGCGATCAACTCCCAGCTGAAGTTCGCGGCGACCGCCACCAGCGGGACCTCGTAGGTTTTCGCTCGAAAGCCACCGACAATCGCGAGCACGTAGAGGATCAACCAAAAGGCAGTCCCGACGTCGACCAACCCAAGGAGCCACGGGTGGTCGCCGAGCGGGAGGCCGTGTGCGTGCTTGAGCAAGTGGCTCGGCATGCTTAGGCCAACTCACCCGGGGCGCGGACGCCCCAGCGTTTACGCAGGTCGTGGGGGATGTAAAACGGCGCCCGGTGTCCGCCTCGTTCGAGCAGCAGCAGCCCCTCGATCAAGTGGCGACTGACGTAGCTGATGGCCTTGTCCTCGAGTGATGGCTGGATGTTTCGCTCGCCGAAGAAGTGTTCGACGTGCGCGACAATTTCCACGACGTAGCGCGTCCAATCGGCGGGCGGCAAGCCCAGTAAGGCAGCGACGTTCTGCCCGGTGAACGGATCTTCATCGAGGAAGAAGTGGATCAGGCTGACCGGCGCGCCCTTGAGCAGTAGCGGCAACAGGCCCTCGTAGCCCTCGACCAGAGCCTTGGCCAGCGCCACGCCCTCCGGCGATTCGCCGATCTGTCGCTGGTGTATCAGCTGAGTGAGCGAGCGGCCCTCCTCGAGGCTAGTGGGGAGGAGCTCGTCCTTGATCCCCATGATGCGACCGACGGCCATCCAGGCGCGAAAATAGGCGTCGCGATCGACGTCTCGGAGCTCGGCGCCGAGGCGTTGCAAGCCGTCCAGCACCAAAAAGCTGAACGACATCAGCGTGCCCGCCAAGTCCTCCTGATTCACCGGCGTACCGAACGCCGGATCCCACGGATGCTGGGGATCGCTCGTGAGCAGGTGGCGAACAGCGGCGTGCATGAGTCGCACCTTTTGCGCCGAGCGCACGCCCCTGCCCTCGGGCCCGAGCCCACCCGGCGCCATCACGTCCACGACCATTTGTGTGGTCTCGAACACGCGCCGTGTCGGATTGGTGATCAAACGCCCGGTGCGGTACAGCACTTGAACACCCTTTTTGGCGGCGTAGTCCGCGGGCAGCGAGTAGAAGCCCAGCACCGCTAGCATTTCAGGACCCAGCACCCCGAATACTTCTTGAGCGAGCACCATCTGCGCAGACTCGATGTCGGGCGGCGCAGCGGTCCGTTCCAGGTAATCGCGCACGACGGCCGGCAGCCGCTCGGACGGCAAACCGTCATTCACGACTAGCGTGCGCATCAGCTCATTGACCGCGCCAAGCTCGCCATCGCGAAAAAGCTGCGCCACGACGGTATCGGCAACCGGGTCACCCTGGCCTCGCGCCTCGTCCAACAGCTCGTTGGTCCAAACTCTCACCAAGTTCGTTTCCTCCGTGGGCAGAACTTACGAGCGAATCACGAAACGTCGCGAAGTCCAAGAGCAAGCCAACGTGCTGGGCGGCCGGCGCAGCGCACGCTCGACGTAGCCTTGGTGAAACTAGGCTGCCGTGACGAATTTCAGGCCCCTGGTTGCTCGCGACCCTCACGTATCAACATGCAGCCCTTCTCGCCGCTGAGGCTGAGGCAAGCCCCCGGCCCAGCAACGTCAACTCGCATGCTTGTGACTTGCCCGGCCGGATCAGCCCCTCTTTTCTGGCTCGTGCTGCTGGCTGCTGCCGGCTGCACGGACTCGCCGAGCGTTTCGCAGGCGGGCGGCGGCGACCATGGCGCAGGGGCATCCGCTGCCCGCTCTTCGGAGGGTGGGGCAACCGCGGCTCAGGGAGGGCGGCAACTAGTTGATGCGGGCGGCCGCTCGGGCAGCGCCGGACGGAGCAACGAAGGTGGAGGCTCGAGCGATGGCGGAGCCGGGGCCGGCGGCGATGGCGGGGGGCGGCCGGTGGCGCCCGTCGGGCACTACCCGTATCCAAAGACGAACTACGACGAGCCGTACCGCAGTCAGTTCCACTTCACGGCGCCCGGCGGCTACCTGAACGACGTGAACGGGCTTTGGTTCTGGAACGGCACCTATCACCTCACGTACCAAAGCTACGCCTACTCGCTCGCCTGGGGAGACGACTACGTACCCGGAGTCATCAACCGTGATTGGGCCCACGCAACTAGCACCGATCTGCTGCACTGGGTCAGTCAGGGGCTGATGCTCGAAGCGGACGTCAACTCGGCGGGGGCCGCCTGGTCTGGATCGACGGTCGTTGACACCGAAAACACGTCGGGTCTGAAGACCGGAAACAACCCCGTTTTCGTCTCGCTCTTTACCTGTACGGCAAAGGGGACCTGCCTTGCGTTCAGCAATGATCTGGGCGCGACGTGGCAGGCGTATGCCGACAATCCCGTGAACATCGGCGGCCCAGATCACACCACCCGGGACCCGCACGTCTTCTGGCACGCACCGACGAGCAAGTGGGTCAGCGTGCTGTTCGACAACGGGATGGCATTCGACACCTCACCGGACCTCCGGACGTGGACTAGGACGAGCCACATCGCCTGGGGCAATGAATGCCCTGCCATGTACGAGCTGCCAGTCGACGGCAAGGTGTCGAATTCGAAATGGGTCCTGCAAGATGCCGCCGGCGCTTACTTGGTCGGCGAGTTCGATGGCGCCACGTTCACGCCCGACCCGGCTTTCAAGCAGGGCGGCGACTTCACACCCCAAAGAATGGACGTCGGGCCGTCCTTCTACGCCTCGCAGACCTTTTATAGGCCGACGCTTCCGAGCGAGCGCGTGCTGCAGATGGCCTGGTTTCGCGGGCAAGGCGACTCTTGGCTGCGCGGACATGGCGTGACCGCGCCGTTCAGCCAATCCATCTCGATCCCGGCGGAGCTGGGGCTGGTCACGACGCCCGAAGGCATCCGAGTGACGCGAACCCCCGCGTCCGAGATTGCGACGCTTCATGACGAGCAAACTCATTTTTCAAAGAGAGAACTACCGGCCGGAAAGAATCTGCTCGCGGGCGTCGCGTCCAAGGCGTTCGACTTCGAGGTTGCAATCGATGCCGCAGCCGGAACGGCGAACGAGATCTCCTTTCAGATCGCCGACCTAACTTTCATCTACGACGTGGCGGCACAGACGCTCTTCGGCAAGTCGCTCCCGCTGCGTTCCGGCAAGGTCGAAATTCGAATTCTCGCCGACCATGGCGAGCTCGAGGTGTTCGCCGCCAACGGCCTGTTCTCGTACAGCACGTCGCAGCTGTTCGCGCCCGGGGACTCCTCGGTTTCTCTCACGGGCAACGGCACGCTCGCGGTGACGTCGGCAGACTTTCGCACGTTGAAACGAGCCTGGCCCGGGGTCGCCGCTACTTCCAGCGCAGTGATCGACGATGTCGACCAGGCCGTTGCCTACACGGGCGATTGGTTCACCGCCTCGGAAGCGCGCTACCTGAGCGGCAACTGCCGCGTCGCCACTAAGCCCGAAAGCAGCGTCGAGCTCAGTTTCGTGGGGACTCGCATCGATTGGTACGGCCTCAAGAACACGGACCTCGGCAGAGCAGACGTGTACCTCGACGGCGCGCTTTTCGAATCGGGCGTCGAACTCTACGACCAGAAGCGGCAGAACGCGCAGCTCTTCAGCGTTGGCGGGCTTGCTCTGGCATCGCACACCCTCAAGGTCGTGATGACGGGCGAAAAGCACCCAGAGTCGTCAGGGGCGGGGCTCGTTCACGACTACTTCATCACTTACGTCGACCCCTGAGGCCAGGCCAGGCGGTCTGCTGACAACCTTTTGCCAGCGGGGGTAGTGATCCGATGAGCCGAAAACGGAGCCAGCCGTATTCCGATCCAACACCTTGACCACGCCGCTCGCCTCTCGCCCACCCCGCGCCCTGGGTCGAAGGCCGTACTGCCCAAGTCGTCCCCCTATTCGTGCCAGCGCGCTTCTTGCGGTCGCGCTGGTTGCGCTGGGTTGTGCCCCCGCTGAGGATCTCGGCCAACGGCAGCATCCCATCGTCGGCGGCCAGGAAACCTCCGCCTGCAGCTTCCCTACGGCGGTGCACTTCACCGCCGAGCTCAATCAAAACGCGCTGGCCAATTGCACGGCGACGCTCGTTCATCCCAGGATGATCACGCTGGCGGCGCACTGCGTGGACGAAGGTACACCCAACGAGGTGTTCTTCGGCGACACCACCGACCACGACGGCCCCGGGCGCCGCGTCGGCGTCAAGAGCTGTCACCAGAAGGGTGGGCAACAGGCCGACGAGGACTTCGCCTACTGCATCTTGGCAGAGCCGGTGAACGACGTATCGATCATTCCCATCCTCTACGGTTGCGAGCTCGACTTCTTGCAAGAGGGTGAGCAAGTAGTGCTGGTCGGCTTCGGCAATATCGACGAGGACACGCCGTCGCCGAACGGGCACAAGCGTTGGGTCGAAGCGCCCATTCAAAAGGTCGAGCGGAAGACCATCGACCTCGGGGAAAGCGGGCACTCCAACTGTTTCGGCGATTCGGGCGGCCCCGCGTACCTGCAGCTTCCGGACGGCAGCTGGCGCGTTCTCGGCGCGACCAGTTCCTCATACGTCGTCGACGGCGTGGCCTGTGCGCATGAGGGCACTTGGGCTTTGACGCCCTATTACGTGCCCTGGATCGAGGAAACTTCGGGGCTCGACGTAACGCCCTGCTACGACTCGGCCGGTAAGTGGGAGGCCGGGCCTGAGTGCACGGGCTTCCCTTTGAACCCGGACGAATCGACCGGCACATGGCAGCAGATGTGCCGCCAGACCGAGAAGCTGAGCAAACCGTCGTCGACCTGTGGGGAAGCGTGGCAGGCGGGCGGCGCGGGCGGCGCGGGTGGTACGGGTGGTACGGGTGGCAGCGCCGGGGCCGGGGGCGTTGGCGGCGCTGGGCTGAGCGGTGGAGGAATTTCGGGGAGCGCCGGCTCGGGCGGGGCAAACGCTGGGAGCTCTGGCAGTGCCGTCGCGGGAAGCGCTGTCGTCACGACGCAAGGGGGTTCGGCTGGTGCGCTCGGCATGGCGGGTTCGTCGGGCAGCCCCCTCCCTCCGCTCGGCGTCGCGACCTCCTCGGGTGACACGGTAGTTGGCGGATGTGGTTGTCGCGTCCCTCACGGCCCTCCTGGCAGCGGCGGCGCGGGCGCGCTGCTGGGTCTGTTGTTGTTAAAACTGCGCCGACGATCAGCGCTCCCCGGTGAGCATTTAGGTGAGCCTCAAAATCGGGGCGCGGGAACTACGGGTCGAAAGCCTGAGGCTCCGACCGATGAAAGCCACGGCATACCTGTTCGTCGCCCTGCTAGCCGCGTGTAGCGCGGATCTTTCCGTTCCTAGTGGCCAGGGGCAAACACCGCCCACCATGGCCCCCGCAGCGGGTGGCAGCGCGGTCAGTGGCGGAAGTGCGGCTGACGCTTGCGCCACAGGCGTTTCCGTTTCGCCAGCGCCGCTGGGGCGCTTGACGCGCGGCGAGTTCGACCACGCCGCACGAGACCTGCTCCAGAGCGAGCTCGCGCTGGCGCAGGACTTCCCTCATGACTTGCCGGCGGCCGGATTCGCCAGCAATCGCGCGGACCCCGTGTCGCTGCTCGGAGTCGAAAAGCTGATGTTGGCGGCCGAAGCGCTGGCCGCTGACGCCGTCACCCGGCTCGATACGCTGGTGCCGTGTGCGGTGACGCAGCGCGACGCGACCTGCGCGCAACAGTTCTTCACCGACCTGGGGCGCAAGGCCTACCGGCGCAGCCTGACCAGCGCCGAGCAGACCGAGCTTTCGGCGCTCTTCGCGCAAGGCGCCGCGAACGGCCAGTTCAGCGCAGGCATCCAGGTCGTCATCGAGCGCATCCTGCAGTCCCCGAACTTCATCTACCACGTGGAACGGACCACCGGCGCGCCGCCCGTGGGCGCGCAGAACGCCGTTCCGCTGACCGGGCTAGCCATGGCCGGTAGGCTAGCGTCGCTGCTTTGGTACAGCTTGCCGGACGAAGCCCTGTTGAAGGCTGCCGAAGCCGGACAGCTCGACACGCCGAGCGGCGTGGCGGCCCAAGCCGAGCGCCTGCTGCTGGATGCGAAGGGGCGCGACGGTGTCGTCGAGTTCTTCAACCAATGGCTCGACATCGAGAAGCTGAGCACGACCGAGAAGAATGCCGCTGTTTTCCCGCAGTACAACGCCGAGCTTCGCGCGGCCATGTGGCAAGAGACGAGCACCTTCGTCGACTTCGTCGTGCGCCAAGGCGACGCGCGGCTCGAGACACTGCTCACCTCGCGTCTCGGGCTTGCACGCGGGCCCTTGGCGACGTTTTACGCTGTAGCTCCAGCCGACAACTTGACCGAGCTCGCGCCGATGGTCCGAAGTGGCCTGCTCACCCATCCGAGCGTGCTGGCCGTGCACGCGCACTCGGATCAAACGTCACCGGTCAAACGCGGCGCCTTCATCCGCGATCGCGTGATGTGCGCGCCCTTGCCGCCTCCCCCGCCCACGGTCAACGACAATCCACCCCCTATTGCGGCCGGCGCAACCACCAGACAACGCTTCGAGCAGCACCGCGCGGACCCGAGCTGCGCCAGCTGTCACGCCCTACTCGACCCTATCGGATTTGCCTTCGAGCACTTTGATGGCGCCGGGCACTACCGTGAACTGGAAGGTGGCTTACCGATCGACACCACCGGCACGCTTGCTTCCACGCTCGACATTGACGGACCGATCAACGGCGCGCTCGAGCTCACCCAGCGTTTGGCGACATCGGCACAAGTGCGAGATTGCATGGCGACTCAATGGCTACGTTTCGCGCTACGCCAGCGGGAAGGCCTAGCTGACGCCTGCACCGTCCAGCAGATCCAGACTGCCTTCCGCGATGCCGGCGGAGATCTGCGCAAGTTGATCCTAGCGATCGTGCAGAGCGACGGCTTCCGCTACAAGAGCGTGAAAGGGTCGCCATGAGACACGGTCGAGCCATCAAACCTGTCCGGAACGAGTGTCGTATCGGCGCGCCGCGCATCGGTCGGCGGGAGCTGCTCAGCGTCGGCGCGGCTGCAGCGCTGGCACCCTTCCTGCCGATCTTGAACAGCCGCGCCCAAGCCAACGGCCCGCCCAAGCGCATCCTGTTTTGCTACCAAGACAACGGCACCGTTCACTCGGAATGGAAGCCCAGCGGCAGCGGCGCGGACTTCACTTTCAAGCGCATTTTGGCACCCTTGCAAGCTCACAAGCCCGACTTGCTCGTGCTGTCGGGTATCGGCCTGGAGCCCGAACCAGCCCCGCCGCATTCAGGGCACCCGCAACTGCTGTCCAACGTGCCGGCGAACCTGGACCGCTTCCGACTCAGTCCCGGCATCACGCTCGATCAATTTCTGGCCCAGCAACGCGCTGACGCGACACGCTTCGGCACGCTAGAGCTGGGTATCGTTCCGTACGGCGGCGACGATTTCTACACGCGCGAAATCCTGTTTCGGGCCCCGTACGAGCCGGTGCCGTGGGAGCCGAGTCCCTACGCGGCTTTCAAGCGTGTTTTCGGAGCGCAGGACCCAAGCGCCGCGCAAGCGCTCTCCACCAAGCGCCAAAGCATCTTCAACGGCGTCAAAGGCGATTTGACGAGCCTGCGCAGCGAGCTCGGCGCCGAAGACCAGGCGCTCTTGGACCGGCACGCTCAAGCCCTCACCGAGCTCGAGCGGCGTTTTGCGCAAGGCCAAGCCACCTGCAAGGGGCCAGAGCAGGGCATGCCGCTCGATTTCAAGAGCATGACCAACTACCGGGAGATGGCCGATCTCCAAGTCGACATCATGGTCGCGGCTTTTGCCTGCGACGCCACCCGCATCGGCACGCTAGTGTGGTCCGGGCCAACCAGCACCCAGACCTTCCCCTGGCTGGGCGATTTTGGCCAGAATCACCACCTTTTGTCGCACGACCCGAACGCCACAGAGGCGCTGATCGAAATCGGCACCTGGTACAGCGAGCAGCACGCCAAGTTGATCGCGAAGCTCAAGGCCGTTCCTGAGCCTGGTGGCGGCACGTTGTTCGACAACACGTTGATCTTCTTCGCCAACTCACTCAGCGACGGCAACGCGCATCGCAAGATCGATTTGCCGTTGCTGCTCGCCGGCGGAAAATGGCACTTCAAGACCGGCCGCTACCTAGACTTCGGCAACAAGCCGCACGGCCATTTGCTGGTCAGCCTGGCGCACGCCATGGGCGTCGAGGTGCCGAGCTTTGGTCAGGCCGAGACCGGTACGGGTCCGCTCACCGGACTCGAGGCATGAGTCGCCGTTCGTGGAGCCGCTGCGGCCCGGCGCTGCTGCTTTGCCTGGCATGTGGCACTCCGGCGCCCGCCGATTCGGCGTCGACGGGCAGCGGTGGCGCCGCCACCAGCGGAGGCGCAACGGCGGGCAGTAGCAACGCTTTCGTTGCGGGCGGGAGCGCGGGGATTGGGAACGCAGCTGGGGTAGCTGGTAATGCAGAGGGTGTCGTCGCTGGCAGTTCGGGCGCGGGCGCAGGGCAAGCTAACGCGGGCACCGCAGGCGCTGGCCAGCTCAACACGGAGAAGCCGCCGGAGGGCGTACCTGCCGACTACTCGTTGGTCTACCAGCAAGCTTTCGCCGACAAAAGCTCGCTGAGTGACCTGGCGTTCGCTAACCCCACCGAGTGGCGACACGACGCCGCAGGTTTTGTCGAGTCCACCGGTTACACTTACCAGGGCGTGTACCGGTCGCCGTTCAGCCAGGCGATCGTGAAGTCGATCCAGGTGACGAGCTTCGTGATGGACGCGGAGCTGCTCCAGACCAGCCCCGACGGTGATGCGCATCGCGACATGGTGTTGATCTGGAACTTCGTCAACCCGAACCAGTTCTATTACGCGCACATCTCCACCGCGCACGATGACGTGGCGCACAACATTCTCATCGTCAACGACGCCGATCGCAAGGCGATCTCCAGCAGCACCACCGCCGGCTATGCCTGGGGGCGTGACGTATGGAGGCGTCTTCGCTTGGTGCGTGACGTCGCCGATGGCTCGATGAGCGTCTACGATCGTGACGGCGCTGCGACGCCGATCCTTGCGGCCAAGGACAAGACTTTCAGCAGTGGCTACGTCGGTTTTGGCAGCTTCGACAACACCGGAAAAGTCAGAAACGTCAAGGTTTGGGCAGCGGTCGCCACGCCCGGCGGCCCCACCTTCTATTCACCCGCTTCGCCTCCACCGGCGGCACCGCTTCAGACCCACTGAACGCCGACCATGCGTAGCCTCACAGCCCCGGCCTTGTGCTTGCTCGTCCTCAACGCCTGTTCGAGCGAGGTAGCGCCGCAGTCCAGGAGCGGGGGGACTGCTGCTTCAGCCGGCGGCAGCCCCGCAGCTGCCGGGCAGAGTAATTTGCCCGATAGCAGAGCGGGAACGAGCGGCTCGAGCGGGAGCGCCAACGCCGCGGTGAGCGACGGCGGCGCAGGCCTCAGCGGTGGTGGCGGCGTGTCGAACGGCGCTGCCAGCGTCACGGTCAGCGCCGGCGAGCTTGACCGCTACCAAGCCATCACGACGTTCAACCTGGCAAACGCCTCAGGCAAAAGCTTCACCCTCGAAGGCGGTCAGGGGGAAAACCTGCCGCTGCAGGTCGCGAGCGACGGCACTGCCGTGTTCGTCTTGCCAGAGTTGCTGAAGGGCCAGGAGCGCACCTACCGTATCCAGTCGAGCAATGCGGCGCCGGTCGTGGCGGTGACGAGCGCGCGGGGGCCCGACGACGTGAGTCTGGCAATCGGCTCCACCAAAGTGTTGCGCTTCCAGGCGCAAGGCAAGCTGCCGGCAGGCGTCGATGCCGTTTACCTGCGCGGCGGCTATCTTCACCCGCTTTTTTCCCCTGCGGGTCACGTGGTCACCGACGACTACCCAGCCAGCCACATTCATCACCACGGCGTCTGGTCGGCCTGGACGCGCGCGCAGTTCAACGGGCATGCGCTCGATTTTTGGAACATGGCTGACCGGCTGGGCAAGGTGGACTTCAAGGCGCTCGGCACGCTGTGGCAGGGCCCCGTGCACGCTGGTTTCGAGGCCGAGCTCGAGCATATCGACCTGGTGGGCCCGCAGCCGGTTACCGCGCTCGGCGAACATTGGAAGGTTACCGCCTACAAGACGCACGACGAGCCGCGCCCCTACCTCGTCATCGATTTAGAGTCGGTGCAGCGTGCCGCTACTGCCATGCCGGTCGAGCTCGAGGAGTACGTCTATGGGGGCTTTGGGCTGCGCGGCGCTGGTGAGTGGCTCGATAAGTCGAAGGTCACCTTCCTCACTTCAGAGGGCAAAGATCGCCTCACGGGCGACGCAACGAGCGGCCGTTGGTTGTTCATTGGCGGAACGCTTGACGGCAGCCGCGCGGGCTTTGCGTTACTGAGCCACCCGGACAACTTTCGCGCACCCCAGCCGTTGCGTCTCCACCCCGACGAGCCGTACGCCTCGCTATCGCCGCCCAAAGCTGGCGCCTTCAGCATCCAGCCCGGCACCGACTACGTCACCCGTTTCCGCATCGTCAGCGTCGACGGCCCGCCCGACGCCGCGCTGTTCGAGCGGCTATGGAACGACTACGCCACGCCGCCCGCCACCCACGCGAATTGAGCGCGCCGGCCGTCGGCGGTGGCGGCTCAGCTACGCCCAACCCTTCGCCAAACACGTCGTTGACCACGGAACTGACCGGCTCAAGGGACGATAAAAACGCCCTTCAAGTCTTCGGTCGCGGAGATGTACGTGCGGGCCGCTGCTCCCTTCTTGCCGCTTGCGTCGCGCCAAGAGACAACGCGAAATTGATAATAGCCCGATGTCAGCTCGGCGCCGCCGTAGGCGAGCGTGACGCTTGACGAGCCCGTCACGCGCGGTACCTCGGTATCCTTCCAGACTTCCGTCCCGAACGTATCCAGCACGCTCACTTCGTAACCGTCCTCAGAAGAGTCGTCGACCCACTCGAAGCTGGGAGCGCCACTCAGCAGCTCGGGCGCCAACGCGCCGGGTGCGACGACGTCGAGCGCACCCGTGATTTTGAAGCCTGCAACGTCGACCGCTGCGCCGGCGACCGTGACGCGTTGAATCGCGGTACCGCCAATGCTTTCGTCGGGGTCCCGGACCAGCCCGTCGTTTTCGAAGGCCGCCAGGACCACGTAGTCGCCGGCAGGCACGTCGGTGAAAGCATACTTGCCCGTCACCGGGAACGCGCGCAAGCCCGGCGGGACCTCGCCACGCTTGAGCGTGTCGTTGAAGGTCGAAGCGACGACCAGTACCACGCTCGTGGAATTTGCCGAGGCGTTGACGAACGATACATCGCCATTCACGCTGCCCAGCGCCGCGTCGTTGGCTGTCAGGTCGACACCCGTCGTCTCTGCGTTGGCCGCCACTGAAGCGGGCGCAGGCTCGAGCGACAACCCCACCGCATAGCCCCGCACCTCGAGGTCGCCCACGGGCACGTTGAAGATAACGTAGCTGCCGTCGGCGTCGGCGACGCCGGTGGCATTGCTCGCGACCACCAGCGTGCCGGCCGCTCCTTTGGCTAGGACCTTGCCGCTGATGCTGCCCAGGGCAGCGCCTCCCGCGAGCTCATCGAGCCCGATAGTCGTGCTTGCGTTCTCGACGCGATAACCAGTACTGGTCTTCGTGGGCGCGCTCACGTCGACTGGAATCGCAACGCGCAGACCGCTCGGAAACGTGGCAAAGCCGGCCGCGTCAGCGCGCAGCAGGAGCTCCGGAACCGCGAGAGTACCGTCCGCTTTTCGCAGGCTTGGAACCCGCAGCGAATACGCGCCGTCGGCCTTGGACACAGCGCTTCGAGAGGACACGGGCGCGCCATTTTCGTCCCGGCCTAGAACCCGAGCGCCTTCGATCCCCTGCGTCGGGTCATCAGCCCGCACGACCCGGCCTTCCACGACGAGCGGGGCAAAGCACCCGGTCGCGGCGTCGTCGCCCTCCACCATCTCGCAGACCTGCCCATCCCTGCAACCCGTTTGGGCGGCGAAGTCGCAGGACGCCGCTTGGGCATCCGGCTTGTCGTCCCCGCCGCAGCCTGTGGCCGAGAGGAGTAGGCCGCAGCCGAGCGCGCTCGCAATCGTCGTTCGAATATTGTGTAAGTGCCTCATCGCCCTGTTGGTGGAGCCAAGTGCGGTGCGTTATGACGCCCCTCGACAGGTCAAGGATTTGCCCCACCACCGCGATTCCCTTCCGCGAGACCGGGACCAGGTAGGCCAAGGTGTGCGGCCTCGCCTGCGAACGGCGCGCGTAAACTTTCGTGCCGCTCGGCCGTTCCTCCCCTCATAAGACCCAGGCAGGGCCTCCACCAACTGCGCGGCGGAGAAGAAGCCAACGCCGCGCGAGCGCCGCCGAGCCCGAGCGCCGCCGCGCGAGCGCCGCCGAGCCCGAGCCCGAGCCCGAGCCCGAGCCCGAGCCCGAGCGCCCCCGCCCCCAAAATTGTAAATGCGGACTTGAATCCGCGGCGGGGCAGGGCGACTTTAATGGGTTTATCCATGTCGCGCCTCGCCTTTCTCAAAGCCCTTCCGTTGCTCATGGTGTGTTGCGGGCTCGTCGCCTGCGGTGGCAACCCAACGGTCCGCGACAATCCCAAAGGTGTGGACGGCAACGACGCTGGTGCGCCGAACGGCGGGCAAAGCAGCGGTGACGATCCGCTCTCGCTGGGCGGCGCCTTCGATGGTGAAGGCGGAGCGAAGCACACGGGCATGGGCGAGCACGCCTGCGGCGACGCTGTGCTCGACACGGGCGAAGCCTGCGACGACGGCAACACGACAGCTGATGACGGCTGTAGCGACACCTGCACGCTCGAAGACGGATTCAACTGCGTCGTCGATGGCGCGAGCTGCGAAGAGTGCGGCAACGGTATCAAAGAGAGCGCCGAAGCCTGCGACGACGGCAACCGCGACGACGACGACGGCTGCAGCGCCGACTGCCTGACGCTCGAGCCCGGCTACAACTGTCCGATTGCCGGGCTCGCCTGCGAACAGTGCGGCAATCGTGTACTGGACGCGAACGAGACGTGTGACGATGGCAACGCGACCGACGGCGACGGCTGCAGCGCCACCTGCTCGGCCATGGAAGCCGGCTACAACTGCAGCGAGCCTGGCAGCGCGTGCGAGCGCTGTGGCGACGGCGTAGTGGATGTCCATGAGGCCTGCGACGACAGCAACGCCATCTCGGGCGACGGCTGCTTGTTCAACTGCAGCGCGCTCGAGGCGGGCTACACCTGCCCGGTCGAGGGCACCAGCTGCCAGCTGTGCGGCGACGGCCTCGTGGGCGGCAACGAAGTTTGCGACGACAGCAACACCACCGCGGGCGACGGCTGCAGCGCGGACTGCGCCATTGCCGAGCCCGGCTTTCACTGCGTGGTCGCCGGCAGCATTTGCGAGCAGTGTGGCAACGCGGTCGTCGAAAGCTCCGAAGCTTGTGATGACGGCAACAGCAGCCCCGGCGACGGCTGCAACGTGGACTGCACGGGCATCGACCCCGGCTACAACTGCTTTCTACCTGGGCAACCCTGCGAGCAATGCGGCGACGGAGCGCTCGACGCCAACGAGACGTGTGACGACGGCAACACCGACGCTGGCGACGGCTGCAGCGCCAATTGCACTACCATCGCAGCCGGCTTCAACTGCAGCACCCCTGGGTCGACCTGCGTGCAGTGCGGCAACGGCGTACTGCAGGCAGGAGAGGTCTGCGACGACGGCAACCAGTTGAGCAGCGATGGCTGCCGCTTCGACTGCCAGCTCATCGAACCGGCTTGGCAGTGCGCCGTGACCGGCAACCAGACGTCGTGCAACCAATGCGGCAATGGCCTCAAAGAGAGCCGCGAGGCCTGTGACGACGGCAACCAGGCGGCTGGCGATGGCTGCGCCGTCGACTGCAGCAACGTCGAAGCCGGCTACGCCTGTCCGGTCGCAGGCTTTGCTTGCGAGCACTGCGGCAACGGCGTCGTCGAAAGTAGCGAAGAGTGCGACGACGCCAACCCAGGATCGCTCGACGGCTGCAACGCCAGCTGCAAGCTCGAGCTCGGCTACAACTGCCCTGTTCCTGGGCAGGCCTGCGAAAAATGCGGCGATGGCGTGGTCGCGGGCGGCGAAGTTTGCGACGACGCGAACCTCGGCGACGGTGATGGTTGCAGCAACAACTGCCGCCAAATCGACGCCGGCTATTCGTGCCCCGTAGCGGGTCAGTCCTGCCAAGAGTGCGGCAATGGCGTCGTGGACGCCAACGAAGTCTGCGACGACAGTAACCGGCTGAGCACCGACGGTTGCCGCGGCGACTGCAAGGTGATTGAGCAAGGCTACACCTGTCCGATCCCCGGCACCCTGTGCGGCCAGTGCGGCGACGCCGTGGTGGGCGGGACCGAGACCTGCGACGACGGCAACACCACCGCCAACGACGGCTGCAGCGCCACGTGCAAGACGGAGTCCGGATACACCTGTCCCGTACCGGGCGTCGCCTGTGAAAAGTGTGGCAACGGCTTCAAAGAAAGCGCCGAGGCCTGCGACGACGGCAACACAGCGTCAGCCGACGGCTGCAGCCCAACCTGCACGCTCGAGGCCGACTGGCTATGTCCCCTGCCAGGCTCGGGGGGTTGCCACAAGTGCGGCAATGCAATCCAGGAGCCGCTCGAGGTTTGTGACGACGGCAATTCCGTCGGCAGCGACGGCTGTAGCGCCGACTGTCAGACGGTCGAGCGCGGCTACACCTGCGTGAGCGTCGGCACTGCCTGCACACGCTGCGGCGACGGCGTCGTGAGCCAGGGCGAAGCCTGCGATGACGGCAACTCCGTCGGCAGCGACGGTTGTAGCTTCGACTGCAAGACCATCGAGAGTGGCTTTGCGTGCTACGTCGGCAAACCCTGCGAAAAGTGCGGCGACGGCGTCAAGGGCAGCACCGAAGCCTGCGACGACGGCAACACCACCGCCGGAGACGGTTGCAATGCCAGCTGCACCAGCATTGGCAGTGGCTACAGCTGCCCCGTGGCAGGCGTGGCCTGCGAAAAGTGCGGCAACGGCATCCACGAGAGCGCCGAGGGCTGCGACGACGGCAACACCAGCAATAGCGACGGCTGCAGTGCCAGTTGCAAGCTCGAGGCGGGCTGGCTATGCCCAGTGCCCGGCGCCAGCGGTTGTTACCGCTGCGGCAACGGCGTCAAGGAAGCGCTCGAAAGCTGCGACGATGGCAACACCAACGGTGGCGACGGCTGCAGCGCCGACTGCGAAGCGCTGGAAACCGGCTACACCTGCGGCGCGGCCGGTAGCGCCTGCGTTTTGTGCGGCAACGGCGTGGTGAGCACGGGCGAGGCCTGCGACGACAAGAATCAGATCGGCGGGGATGGTTGCAGCTACGACTGCAACACGGTCGAGAGCGGCTACAGCTGTTACGCGGGCGCCGCGTGCGAGAAGTGCGGCGACGGCCTGCTGGGCAGCCACGAAGCCTGCGACGATGGCAACACCACCGCTAGCGACGGCTGCAACGCGACCTGCACCACGGTAACCAGCGGCTACAGCTGCCCGGTCGCCGGTCAAGCCTGTGAGAAGTGCGGCAACGGCGTGAAAGAGAGCACCGAAGCCTGCGACGACGGCAACAGCGCGAGCGCCGACGGTTGCTCGGCGATCTGCAAGGTCGAGTCGGGCTGGACGTGCCCCGTAGCCAGCAGCAGCTGCGTCAAGTGCGGCGACGGCATACTGCAAAGCAACGAAACCTGCGACGACGGCAACAAGACCGCTGCTGACGGCTGCAACGCTACGTGCACGGCCATCGACGTCCACTACAGCTGTCCGACCGTGGGCCAAGCCTGTGTGCGCTGCGGCGACGGGTCCATCGGCACCGGCGAGCTCTGCGATGACGGAAACAGCAGCGGCGGCGACGGCTGCAGCTACGACTGCAAGAAGCTCGAAACGGGTTGGAGCTGCTCGGTCGCTGGCGCGGCTTGCTCGAAATGCGGCGACGGCGTGCTGCAATCGGGGGAGGTGTGTGACGACGGCAACACCAGCGCGGGCGACGGCTGTGCAACCGACTGCAAGACCGTTACGTCGGGCTTCAACTGCGCGACGGCTGGCGCAGCCTGCGAGAAGTGCGGCAACGGCGTCGCCGAAGCCCACGAGACCTGCGACGACGGCGTGTTCCCGCCGCTCGGCAACGACGGCTGCTCGACGAGCTGTGCGCTCGAAACTGGCTGGCAGTGCCCGCTGCCCGGCCAGCCCTGCCAGAAGTGCGGCAACGGCGTGCAAGAGTCGGCAGAGGCCTGCGACGATGGCAACCAGGTCAGCAACGACGGCTGCGACGCCGCTTGCAGCATGGAGCCAGGCTACAACTGCAACACGCCCGGCAAGGCCTGTGTGGCGTCGCAGTGCGGCGACGGCCTCGTGGCCGCCAGCGAGCAATGCGACGACAAGAACCAGCTTTCGGGGGACGGTTGCAACGTCAATTGCAAGACCGAGACCGGCTGGGTGTGCCCGACTGGCGGTACTTGCCGCAAAGTCGCGTGTGGCGACGGCGCCATCGAGGGCAGCGAGACCTGCGAAGACGGCAACCAGCTCAGCAGCGACGGCTGCTCCAGCACGTGTCAGATCGAGACGGGCTTCAAGTGCCCGACCATCGGCTCGTTGTGCGTGACCGCCACCTGCGGCGACAGCAAGGTCGAAGGCGCCGAAACGTGCGACGACGGCAACCAGCTCAACAGCGACGGCTGCTCCAGCGTTTGCAAGCTGGAGGCGGGCTGGCAGTGCCCGGTCAATAGCGCGACCAACCCGCCAACGGGCGGCGCCTGCACGGCGCAGCCTTGTGGCAACGGCCTGATCGGCGGCCTCGAGCAGTGTGACGACAAGAACACCGTGAGCCTTGATGGCTGCTCCAGCACCTGCAAAATCGAGCCCTTCTACAAATGCACGGGCTTGCCCAGCACCTGTAAGCCTGGCGTGCAATGGGCCGCTATTCACGCCTTCACGGTCAGCAACGTGAGCCCCGAGGCCGTCCACTACGACCCGCAAACCCGCTCGTTCGTTGGCTACAAGCAGTCCGGCGGCGCGCTCGACCCGATTGAGCTGTGCCTAGACGGCTCGCTCCTGAACCCCAATACGCAGCAGATTTGCAACCCGCTCGGCGTGTGCACGGCCGCCACCCTGACCCCACGCCCCGAGCCGGTCAGCGGCAAGCTAGAGGGCGCGACCTACGACCCCTTCAGTGGCTACTGGCTGTTCATTCAGGACCTTTCCAACGCCAAGACCATCACGCGCGTCGCGCTCGACTACTCGAGCCAGACGTTCGACGTGATCACCGCCGCCGTAGCGCCTGTCACGGCTTCCGCGCTTTCGGTGGGCGAAGACGGACGGCTCTACGTTGCGGAGGGCAAGAGCGGCGCTCAAGCGATCATGGTTTTCGATCGCAACGCCACCAAACCGACTGGGTTCGACTTGAGCAAGCGCTCGGCCACCCTGCCCAACTACTGGCTGGTGCCCACGACCGACAGCCTGGATGCCCTGTTCATCGTGCCCGGCTTCGACGTGGTCGGAACCTACAACAAGCCGACCGGCGCGAACGATCTACTCTTCCGCTTCTTCAACTACGACTCGACGCTCTACGGCACCTCGTCCATCCCGGGCGTGCTCATCGCCGACACACCCGGCTCGCCCCTACCCTACGACTACAGCAAGGCCGCAGCCGGCGCCGACACGGCCAGTGATGGCGGCAGCTTTCTGGTCTGCCCACAGAATCCCTCCGAGCCCTGCCAGCTGTTCGCCAGCACCTGCTCGACCGACGCCGACTGTGCGGCCCGCACCTCCGGTACCATCTGCAACATCGACGCCGTCGTGCCCTATTGCTATGCGCCGGCCACGGCGCGTGACGACATTGCGCAGGTCCCGAGCAACAGCTCCAACAACACCATCGACGTGCTGGCCAACGATACGCTCAGCGAGGGCACGTGCGTGGACCCGACGGTGGAAATCATCGAGGTAACCCAAGGTGACCAGGGCGGTACGGTCACCATCAGCCCCGATGGCCAAACGGTACGCTACACGCCCAAGATCGGCTTCTGCGGCGGCGTAGAGAACTTTCAGTACACGGCCGTGCTGGGCGCCGGCGAGGAAGACTCCGCCAACGTGGCCGTGCTGGTACTTTGCAAGTGCGGCGACAACGCCGTGCAAGCTGGTGAACAGTGCGACGACGGAAACATCGTGAGCAACGACGGCTGCAGCTCGAAATGCTTGGACGAGCCGATCTGCGGCAACAACAAGAAACAGGCGGGCGAAGAGTGCGACGACGGAAACAAGGTCAGCGGCGACGGCTGCAGCAGCCTTTGCACGCTGGAATCCGTGTGTGGCAACACTAAACTCGAGCTGGGCGAGCAATGTGACGACGGCAACCTCGTCGGCGGCGACGGCTGCCGCAACGACTGCACCAGCGAAAAGTGCGGCGACAACCTGGTCGACGCCGGCGAGCAGTGCGACGACGGCAACACCACCAGCGGTGACGGCTGCAGCAACCTCTGCAAGACCGAGACCTCCTGCGGCAACGGCGGCAAAGAGGGCGCCGAGCAGTGCGACGACGGCAACAACGCCAGCGGCGACGGCTGCAGCTCCACCTGCTTCGTGGAAGTCTGCGGTAACCTGCGGCGTGACCCCGGCGAGACCTGCGACGACGGCAACAAGGTTACCGGCGACGGCTGCAGCGCCAGCTGCCAAGTCGAAGTCGTCTGCGGCGACCTGAAGATCGGCGTTGGCGAGCAATGCGACGACGGCAACAAGGTTGCCGGCGACGGCTGCAGCGCCACGTGCCAGGTGGAGACGGTTTGCGGCAACAACGTCAAAGAAGGCACCGAGCAATGCGACGACGGCAACACCGCCAGCGGCGACGGTTGCCGTTCGAACTGCACCCGCGAGATCTGCGGCGACAAGACCGTGGACGCGACCGAGCAGTGTGACGACGGCAACAACGTCAGCGGCGACGGCTGCAGCTCCATCTGCAAAAACGAAGCACTTTGCGGCAACAACGTCAAAGAAGGCACCGAGCAGTGCGACGACGGCAACACGGCGAGCAACGACGGCTGCTCCTCGACTTGCAAGACCGAACCCACGTGCGGCAACAGTAAGCTCGAGGGCACCGAAGAGTGCGATGACGGCAACACCGCCAACAACGACGGCTGCAGCAGCGCGTGCCTACTCGAGCGCTGCGGCGACAACGTCAAGAACGGCACCGAACAGTGCGACGACGGCAACACCGCTAGCGGAGACGGCTGTAGCAACCTGTGTAAGCTCGAACAGTTCTGCGGCAACGCCAAGCTCGAGGGCACCGAACAGTGCGACGACGGCAACAACGTCAGCGGCGACGGTTGCAGCTCGGCTTGCAAGACCGAGGCCGTCTGCGGCAACAGCACGCTGGAAGGCACCGAACAGTGCGACGACGGCAACGCCGTCAACAACGACGGCTGCTCCTCCACCTGCAGAACCGAGCCCAAGTGCGGCAATGGCAAGCTGGAGGGCACCGAGCAGTGCGATGACGGCAACACCGCCAACAACGACGGCTGCAGCTCCAACTGCGTTAGCGAGCGCTGCGGTGACGGCGTCAAGAACGGCAGCGAGCAGTGCGACGACGGCAACACCGTAAGCGGCGACGGCTGCAGCAACGCCTGCGTCGTCGAGCAATTCTGCGGCAACAGCAAGCTCGAGGGCAGCGAGCAGTGCGACGACGGTAACAACATCAGCGGCGACGGCTGCAGCTCCACATGCAAGAAAGAGGGCACCTGCGGCGACAAGGTCCGTGACTCGAACGAGCAGTGCGACGACGGCAACCTGGCCAACGGGGACGGCTGTTCCTCGGTCTGCACACTCGAACCCGTCTGCGGCAACAAGCTGATCGAAGGCGCCGAGCTCTGCGACGACGGCAACAAGCTCGATGGCGACGGCTGTCGCGGCAACTGCACCATCGAACGCTGCGGCGATCAGCTGATCGACGCCCAAGAGCAGTGCGACGACGGCAACACCGTAAGTGGCGACGGCTGTAGCAACGGTTGCAAGCTCGAGACCTTCTGCGGCAACAATGCCAAGGAGGGCGCCGAACAGTGCGACGACGGCAACAACCTGAGTGGCGATGGCTGCTCTTCGGTCTGTACGCTCGAGGCACTCTGCGGCGACAACGTCATCGCTGGTCTAGAGACCTGCGACGACGGCAACACCACCGGCGGTGACGGCTGCTCGGCAATCTGTCGGAGCGAGACCATCTGCGGCGACTCCGTGATCGGCGCCGCCGAGACCTGCGACGACGGCAACACCTTCAGCGGCGACGGTTGCAGCAACCTCTGTCAGCGCGAACGCTGCGGCGACAACGTCGTCCAAGGTGCGCTCGGCGAGGCCTGCGACGACGGCAACACGGCCAGTGGCGATGGCTGCAGCAACACCTGCAAGCTCGAGAGCTTCTGCGGCAACGGCACTAAGGAGGGCACCGAGCAGTGCG
The DNA here is from genome assembly GCA_043752365.1 of Myxococcales bacterium. GTDB lineage: Bacteria > Myxococcota_A > Polyangia > Polyangiales > Polyangiaceae > PMG-095. The sequence continues at coordinate 26,639 of JAYUYU010000420.1, forward strand.
ACGATGGCAACAACCTCAGCGGCGACGGCTGTTCTTCAATCTGCAGAACCGAACCCTTGTGCGGCGACGGCCAGGTCGAAGACCGCGAAACCTGCGACGACGGCAACACCACGGGTGGTGACGGCTGCAGCAGTGTTTGCCGCGTCGAGCAATTCTGCGGTGACGGGACAACCGACGCGGGCGAACAATGCGACGACGGTAACCTCGTCAACGGCGACGGTTGCAGCGCCAACTGCACGCTCGAGAGGGTCAAATAGCGAGCAGGCTGCGGCCAATCGGACGCGTCGACCGTTTCGGGCTCGGCGCGCGCAGGCGGGGCACAGACCGATTTGGTCTCGGGTGAGGCCAAATGGCCCGCACGCGGGGGGCGGCTTTGACTTTCGGCGCTCTGGATTGCGCGGGTTCTCAAAACTGAGCCGTAACAATAACCCGGCACGGATCTTGTACTACGGCGGGCATGACTGCCACGCCAGACGTCCACACCACTGACGACGCCATCGCCCTACCCGACGACGCCATTGCCCTACCCGTCGAGCCCGTGTCGAGCAGCGCGCCCTGGGTCGACCCGGCCGCCAACGAGCCCGTTGGCGTCGCAGCGCCAGCGCTCGACGCGCCAGCACCCGTAGCGCGCGCCAAGACCAAGGGCGTGGCCGACCTGGTGTTCATGGTCGATGTGAGCGGCAGCATGGCCACCTGCATCGCTGCCCTGCGCACGAACATCGAGGCGTTCATCGACTCACTCAGCCGAGGAGACGGCAACAACGTGGCTCCGGTACGCGATTGGCGCGCCAAGGTCGTGGGCTACCGCGACATCGAAGCCGATGGCGACGGCTGGTTTTTGGATAGCCCGTTCGTGCGCGACGTGGCCGCGCTCAAGACGCAGCTCTCGGCGTTGAAGGCCGAGGGCGGCGGCGACGAGCCGGAATCACTCCTCGACGCTCTGTACAAGGTGGCCACCATGGAGGCCAATCCCAAGGGTTCGCCGACGGAAGACGCGCAGAAATGGCGCTACCGGAGCGATGCCGCCCGCGTGGTCGTGGTGTTCACCGATGCGCGGTTCAAGGAAACGATGAGCATTGCCGAGGCCAAAGGCGGCTCGTTGCAGGACGTGGCCAACGTGCTGATGGCTAACCGCATCATCCTGAGCCTGTTCGCTCCAAACTTCGAGGGCTATGACCGATTGAGCCAAGTCGACAAGTCCGAATGGGAAGTAGTCGAAGCTGATGGCCTCAGCCCGCAAGAAGCACTTCAGCAGTTCACTTCTGACCCCGTCAATTTCAAGACGACCTTGAAACAGCTGGCTGCCAGTGTCTCTCGTTCGGCCGAGACCGTGGCGCTTTGAGCCAACCGGCAACCCGCTGAGCGCGCGTCATGGCTAAAAAACTCAAGGTCGGAGACATCATCCGTGGCTACCGGATCACGAAAGTGTTCGGGCCAGGCATGATGGCCATTTCCTATGCGGCACTAGCGCCCTCCGGCCAAAAGGTATTCTTCAAGCAATACAAGTCGCCTGCTCCGACCGTCGTTTGGTATCCGGCCTTCGTCGCGTATCAAGCGCAGCTAGGCGCGCGCATCCGCAGCGGCAAGGTCGGGCACTTTGCGGTGCGGCAAGTGGACGCTTTCGAAGAGCGCTGGGGTGGGCCTTGCTACTTTCAGGCCTTCGAGTTCGTAGAAAACGGCGCGGACTTGCAGCAGGTTCTGGACAAAGAGCGCGACCAGCACCGACTAACCAAGACTGCGCCCACCCGCGATCCGGAGATCTGGGCGCGACACATCACCTGGGCGAAAGTGCTGACGGCCGCCGTTGCCGCCTTGCATGAAGCCCAGGTGGTCCATGCCGATTTGAAGCCGGCTAATGCCTACCTGCTGGCGGACCCCAGCATCGCCTCCGGCTACCAGCTCAAGCTCATCGACATGGATTTCTCGCTGCTAGCCGATCGGCGCGCGCCATGGCACGGCTATCAGGGCTACGTCGGGACGGACAACTATCGTTCGCCGGAGCATTTGACCCGCGGCTCGCTGCCGCAGCCAGCGTCGGACGTCTTCACCTGCGGCCTGATGCTGTATGAGCTCTTGGCTGGCCTTCACCCCTACTGGCGAGACGATCAGGGCGAGTACGCCCAATTGGTCAAATCCTACGCGGCCAAGCCGCCCGCTTTGCTCGGCAAACTACCTGTGCCCGCGCTCAACGCCGAAGTGAGCGCAGCACTGCACCGCTGCCTTTCACCGGAGCCCGCGGTCCGACCCACAGCTGTGGAATTGCGAAACCTGCTGAGCGGGCGTGCTGCGCGGCCCGCGCCGTCCAAAGCGCCCGCGACGAGCGGCGCTAGCGTTGGTGCGAGTCCAAGCGGCGCCGGGCAGCCACTGGTCGCTGACGAGCTCGTGCTCTTGGCCGAAGACGGCCGAGCGCTGCAGATCGGCGTACGCACCGAGCTGGGTAAGGCTTTGATGCGGCAACTCGGCCCCGACGGCGAGTTTTGGGACAACCGGCAATGCGTGGTCGAGCAGCAGGCCGGTCGGCAATGGTTCGTATCGCCCCTGCCAGACACCACCAACGAAACCCTCGTCAATGGTAGGACGCTGACCGGGCCGCGCGCGCTTCGCGATGGGGATTTGATTGCCGTCGGCCGAATGGCAAAAGGTGTGATGAAGCTTCCGCTCACGGCGCGGAGCCGCTAATGCCGAGCGTGGAGGAGCTCCGGGCAATGCCGGCAGTCGTCGCGGTGAACGACCTAGACTGGTCGACCCTCAGCGCGGCACTGGACCCGCTGCCAATTCGAGCCCGAATGCCTGACATAGTGCAACGAATGGAAGCGCTATTCGCTCGCACCGACGGCCCCGGCATGCTGTTCGACGACAGCCGTGCGAGCGAGGCCGACCGCGCCCTCCACGTCTTGGCGACCGACGACGCGCCACTGTGGATCATCGGGGATCTGCACGGAGATCTGCTCGCGCTCGAAGCCGCCCTAGTGCACATTCGCCGCACCGCGGCCGCAGAGGCGACGCCAGCGCCGCAGCTGATTTTTCTCGGCGACTTCATCGACGACGAGGGTTTGGCACTGGAGGTGTTAGTGCGCGTGTTCGAGCTGATTTTGGAGGCTCCTGAGCGCACTTGCGTGCTCGTGGGCAATCATGACGAGGCGATGTCCTATGACGGTGTCCGCTTCTTCTCCAGCGTGTCGCCCTCGGATTTCGTGGATTTTCTGAACGCTCGGCTGGCAGACGAGTGGACAGTGCGCACTGCCCAGCTCGCTCTGCGCCTGACCGCCCATGCACCGTGCGCGTTGTTCCTACCGCACGGCTTGCTGGTGGCGCACGGCGGCTTTCCCCTGACCGATTTGCATGCGCAACTCGCGGAAACAGGCGACTGGAACGCTCCGGCATGCCTCGCAGATTTCGTATGGGCCCGCGCGCATCCCAAGGCGCGCAGAAAGCTGCCCAATCGTTTTACCCGCGGCAGCCAATTCGGCTACGAAGATTTCGCCGACTTCTGCGCGCTTAGTGCGCAGCTGGGCCGACCTGTCACCCATATGGTGCGAGGTCACGATCACGTAGAAGAGCGCTTCGCCATCTATCCAGCGTACGAGTCACATCCGCTACTCACCACGGTTGCACTCTCGCGCCGGCTACCGCGTGAGACTTTCGGTAGCTACGAGCGGGCGCCGACTCTGGCGCGCGTGCTGCCCGGCTCGTTGCCCCAGGTTTATCAGCTTCATCCGCCCGCTGAGCTCATCCGTCAGGTTTTTCCCGAGCCCATGCCGAGCATCGATCCAGCAGACTCGCAGGCGGAGCACGTGGAAGGCGCATTGTCATGAGCGTGGTACGGCGTTGTCCGAGTTGCGGCACCACCCAGGCGACCTCGGGTGTCTGCGAAGCCTGCCACGAGGCGGATGTCCGCTACCACTGCATCAACCACACGCCAGGCGTCTGGCTCGACGGCACCAGCTGTCCGCACTGCGGCGCACGCCTCGGTGCCCCGACGCGTGAAAAGTCAACGGCGCCGCCGCCGCCGGTTCGCCGGCCCGCACCGCCGCCCGTGGCGGCGCGGCCACGCGGTCCAG
>JAYUYU010000421.1:0-5733 GCA_043752365.1 Myxococcales bacterium
GCGGAAGTAGCCGGGGCTGGCGCGTTCAGCGCCCGTGAAAGCACCACGGCGGTAGCCGAACAGCTCGGCTTCGGCCAATTGCTCCGGCAGCGCGGCGCAATTCACGGCCAAAAAAGGGCCGCTACGACCGCTGAAGTGGTGCGTCGCGCGGGCGAAGCGCTCTTTGCCCGTACCGGTCTCACCAATCAGCAAGACTGGCAGGTTCGAGCTGGCTGCACGCTGCAGAGGACCGAGCAACTGAGCGAGCGCAGGGCCACCGAACAGGCCCGGGGCCAGCTCGCCGAACTCGGCGTCGTCCTGGCCGAGCTGGCTGAACACGCCCACCCACTCGCCGACGCGCAGCACGCTGCCGGGCGAGACGGGTGCGTGCTCGATGCGCCGTCCGCCCAGCCAGGTTCCATTGGTGCTACCCAGATCACGCAGCACGTAGAGCGGACCTTGCCGGTAAAGCTCCGCGTGATTGCGCGAGACGCCCGGCCCGTCGAGTCGGAGGCTTGCTGTTTCGTCACGGCCAATGCTGAGCCGCGCGCCCTGCAGTGGCTGGACGCGCGGCCGCGGCCAAACCCACTCCAACGCAAGGCGACCGGACGGGACATCGGCCGAAGACTCCTCGCGGACCGTGGTTTCCGAGACGCCCTCACTCATGCGTTGCGGGACGTTCGTAGCATGGACGGACGCGCGCGAGATCGGGCGCAGGGAGCCTGCAGGCCTGCTGGCCGAACACTCGTTGCCCGCCCGGCGGCTCTTGCTCTGATCGAAACCAGCTACCGAGCGCTACGCCGAGGCCTGTGCGTGCGCGAAATACCGATCATTTTTGTAGATCGCCGCGCGGGCAAATCCAAGATGACGTTTCGAGAGGTGCGAGGGGGCGTGGTAGGCGTCTGGCTCATGCGCGCGGGCGACACGCGAAACATGCCCTGATCGGCAGCCAATTGAAGGGCGACGCCTGCTGCTCCTCGACCACGAAGTAACGCGACAGCACGCCGCGGAACTCGCTCGGCCGCCACTGGTGCAGGTGAAACTCATCTCCACCCCAGTTCACGCGATCACCGAGGACCCAGCCCACCGGTGAGTTGCGGAACACGCTCTTGCCAGCGTTGATTAACGGGTCGTTCGGGACCGTGATGACGGCGCGGCCCGTCGGTTTCACCAGCCGCGCGATTTCGCGCATGACGGGCTCGAAGTCCTGGATGTGCTCCAGCACTTCCGTGCAGATGACGCGATCGAAGCTGGCGGCAGGTAGGCCAAGCTTGTCGATCTCACCCTTGATGAACTCGCAGTCGTAACCCTGCAGGTTCTCGCGCGCTGTTTCCAGGAACTTCCCGGAGACGTCGACGGCCGTGAGCTTGGCTTGCTTGAACATGCGCAGCACGTGACCGCCGCCCGACCCCACCTCGAGCACCTTGTCACCCGGGCGCGCGCTGACCATGTCGCGGATGATGCGCAGGCGACCTTCCTCGATCTTCCGAATTGGCCATAAGGACTTCGAGTAGTAGTCGTTGATGGGATGCTCGACCGCCAGACGGTCGTTCATTGCCTCTGCAGACGATTGGCTCTGGTCCATGTGGGCCTCCTAAATGCTTCGAGTGCCGCCCGAGCGCAAGGCGGAAAGGGCAAGCCGCGCGAGCCTCAGACCGACGGGCTGGGAGCCGGCTAGGTCTTGGCCTTGGCTATCAGCCAGAAGCCGGCCACGAGCTGTAAGCAGTTAAGCAACAGCTGAGCCGAATAGATTACGAATACGAACATGGCCCCCGCCGCGGTCACTTCGGCCATGGGGAAGAACATGGCGAGAGCCGAAAAAGTCGCAATCTGATAGGCCCCAAACATGCCGGGCCCGGCCGGCACTAGCGACCCGAGCCCTTGGACGCCGAGGCAGGTCATAGCCTGCGTGAGGCTGGCATCCAGGCCAACCCCGCGCAGAAGTACCCACTGCGACAGGATGCCCAGGCACCAATAGCCCAGGGTCTCTCGCAGGAAACGCAGCAAGTTTCCGCGTGACGGCAAGAAGCTGAGGCCGTCGGCCAAGCGTTCCAGCGTTCCAGCGGCGAACTCGGCAGCTCGCTCCGACACCAACCCGATGACCTTGCGAGTGATGCGACCGGCCAGACCGCGCGCAAGGTAGAAAAGCGTCATGCCGGTAAAGGCTCCGATGAACAGGAGCAGCGCGCCGTACACGGCCGCCGGCACCGCCGAGACGGGCAAAGGCAAGTCACCGAGCCTGTCCGGCAGCGGGGAGATGGGCGTCGCCAGCGACAACGCGACGAACGTGAAGGTGGTGAGCACCAAGCCGTCGATGATGCGCTCTGCCGCGACCGTCCCCACCGCCTGCACGAAGGTGGGCTTGCCCCCCTGCGAGATGAGATAAGGCCGCACCAGCTCACCGCTGCGCAGCGGCGCTAGGAACACGGCACTGAAGCCGAGCAGGCACACACCCATGATGCGCAGGACGGGCACCTCGGGAGCGATGGGTCGAATCAGGTACACCCAGCGGTACGTTCGCAGCAAATTCGAGCCGAGCAGCAATCCCAAAAAGCCTGCGACATGGCCTAGCGGTAGGCGCGCGATGGCGGCCTGCGACGGCAAAAGCGGCAAACCGCCGCGCATGAGCAGCCATAAAAATCCGCCGCCGATCAACAACGAGATGATGATCCGGGGAACGGCGCCCCCAAACCTGGGTTTCTTGGGGTCGCCGCTGTTACTCGGAGGGGCGTCGGGTCGTACGCTCGGGGTCGGCATCAGCCTGCGCGCACGGCGATTTTTTCCAAGTGCAGAATGGTGCGCCGCAGTGCGCGCAGCCGAACGTAGCGCGCGTTCTGTTGCTTGAACTTGGCGGTCCACACGCTGAACGTGTCGGTGCGACGTGCGACCTCGCGCCAGGTCTTTTGGTCGAGGCTCACCTCGATAGCCAACGGGGCTGCGCGATCCGGACAGCAATCGCTGCGATTGGTAACTTCGAGCCGCGAAAAAGCGCTAGGCTTGCCGAGATCGATTTCTACCCAGGGATTTGACTCTTCGACCGTGCAGAAGAAGATGTCGGTGCGGGCCGAGGCGCAGTAGTGCTCTTGCGGGCGACAGGTGTCGAGGCTGCTACTGGCGCGCCAAGGCTTGGCGGCTGCCAAATCCGGCTTCGTGGTCAGACGCTGAACGAGCGTGACGGCGCCTACCGTGAGCGCCAGCGTCAACAAGGCCAGGCCAAAACTGCGCACACCGCGCTGCAGCAAGAGCGAGCCGACGCGGGCCTCCGGCAAGAGTTTGCGACGTACCAAGGCGCGCACGAAGTCGCGAGCGATTGCGGCATCCCCCGGTAGCGTCTCGTCCGGCAGGTTCGCGGTCTCGACGAAGGTGCGCTCGACCAGCGCCAACTTCACTGCACGCAGCTCCTCGCTACCACCGGCGGCAAACTCGAGTAGGTCGTCCGGTAGCGTGGCAAACAGCGCCGCGAGGTCGGAACCGTTGAAACTCTCGCTTTGCGCCAGCAGCGCGAAATACGCGGCCTCACGGTAGAGTGAAATGGAGAGCGCGAGCGATGAGCCGGCGCGCAGCGGCTCTACCGGATCGTGGGCGCGCTCGGCTAGCTCAAGAGCCCTCAGCGCCTGCTGCAACCGAGTTTGCTCGAGCAACGGCAGCCGCATGCGAAAAGCGCGCGCCAAGCGCAGCGATTTGCCGCGCCAAAACCACTCGAAGAAGCCGCGCGGTGCGGGGCTGGCCGCTGCGCCGGCCTCGGCTTGTTCAATCGCTGGAGTAGCCGCGGGCGTGGCGTCCGCGCTGGCGGGGGTTTTAGGGGCGCTCGTCATCGGTTATTCTTGATGCGCAGAGTTTTGAGGGCTGCTTTCGTTTCCGGCGTCGCGGGGCCGCGCTTGAACAGGTACAGGTCGTCGCCTTGCGCGACGAGGCCGTATTCGTCTCGACCAAACATCGTGTTGAGCGCCGACCTCGAGGAATCACTGGCGACGCTGGGGCCGTGGAGTAGGACGTAGTCAGCGTCCGCCGCCACGCCGTCCTTCAGTGTGAAGGCGTTCGCGCGCGCCGCGATGTGTGCCACGGCGTTCTCCGACGCGGCGACGCTGGCCTCGCGGGGAATGGAGGCTGCCATGCGTTTGAGCGTTTGGTAGCGCTTGACCTCGGCCGGGGACATCTCGAACTCGACCTTGGAGAAGCCGCCGATGAACGTCTCGTGCTGCAAGACGGCGCCGAACACGTAACTGTGGCTCAGCACCGCGAGCGCTACGGCACCAACGGCCGCGCGGCGCCGGATGTGGCCGAGAGCTCCGCGGCTGAGCACCCGAAGCGCCAGTACGGAAGCGGCGAAAATGTAGGGAATCGAGTGGCACGTGTACTGAAAGGCGATCGAGAGCGTGGGCGCGTAGCCGGTCGTCAGCAGGCTGAAAGCGAAACCGGGAATGGCTAGGATCAAGAGCGCGGCGCGCCGCATGGGCAAGAGCGCTACCGGTGCCAGCATGTGCAAGAAGTAGACGAGCTTTTCTTCGGTCAGCAGCGTCTTCAGCAAAAAGGGCGGGTTGATCAGCATGGTCTGAACCACCGGGCCGTAGCCTGACGTGCCAGCCGGTTGCAGATCCTTGTAGATGCCCGCAAACCACCAGGTCCCGGTCAACGGCATGATGCCGAACTTCAAGACCACGAACCAAACCAGCGAGGTGATCGCGAGCACGAGGCCCAAGCGCTGCCGGATGCCGGTGAGGAGCAGGAACAGCCCCAACACACAGGTCCCTACCGGTATGTCTTCGCGAAAAGACCAGATGATGGGCACGACCACCCAGACCAGCAAGTTGCGGTGAGTCGCGATCGCCCAGTAGAGGAGGAAATGGAAGAAGAGCGGCGGCAGCAACTCGTGGTAGTCGTAGAAGTTCGGGCCGTGGAGCGGCGCATAGAGCAGGAACGCGAGCGCGACCACCACCGCGGACCACCGCGGAATTTGCGTCGAAGCGAACAGGTAGAGGCTCGTTCCAGCGAAGCCGACCATGGTCGCCTGGAAGATCAGAAAAAATTCCGCGTCTTGCTTTAGGGCGAACAGCGGCAGGTACCAGAGCATCGCGAAGATGGCGTGCCCACTGATGAAGTTGCCGCCCGACTCGCCGAACAGCACCGTGCTGCGCCAGAGGTGCCCCTGCAGCGCGTTGTAACACCAGTTGATGTTGATCCCGAGGTCGAAGCCAGACGTGCCCATGCGCTGGTGATTCAGGATCGTGTAGTGGCTGAAATAGACGGCGTATGCGCTACTAGCGGCCAGTACGACGCCCAGCGGCAGCCAGCGCGCGACCCTGGGGGACCGCGGCCACACACTCGTAACCCATGCGGTCACGTTGGCGGGCCAGGCCGATACCGCGCGGCGTAGCGTCCACTCGAACGCCAGCGCGGTGGCGCCGAGCAGCACCAGGTACACCATGGGCCGCGAATTCCACGGCCGGGCCGTGAACAAACTGGGTAGCAAAAACGCGATTGCGAGCGGAAAGGCCACGTCGGCCGCGCGCCGAAGGCCCGGGACGCCCGCCCTACGTCGCACCAGCACGTAGAGCAGCGAGAAGAAGCCGGCCGTGCCCAGCCCAATCGCGAAGCCAACGCTCAGCGATGCTCGGGCGGCAATTCCCAGAGTGTTGCTGTCCAGAAAGTCGGCGAGCACTGCCTGACGGACGCCAAGCAGGGCGACGAACAGTCCCAGGGACCCGCCGATACCCGTGAAAATCGCAACCGCTTGCATGGCGAGGCCAAGCGGAA
>JAYUYU010000422.1:0-5732 GCA_043752365.1 Myxococcales bacterium
CGATCTTCCTGTGAAAAAATCTGGGGACTCACATGACCGTTACGGATTTGGCAAGGTTGCGGGGTTTGTCGATATTGTAGCCCTTAGCTAGGGCGACGAAGTACGCATACAGCTGAAGCGGCACGGCGTTGAGAATGGGTGAAACGGCCGGGTGGTGAGGCGGCAGCGGAATGACGTGGTCGACGATGCCCTTCGTTTCGGCGTCGTCGGCGCCTGCGATGGCCATGATGAACGCTCCGCGTGCCTTCAACTCACGCAGGTTGCCGAGCATGCGTTCGCGCGTCTCGTCCGGCGGTACCAGCGCCCACACCGGGCTGCCCGGCTCAATCAGCGCCAACGGACCGTGCTTCATCGCCGCGCCTGAAAGGCCTTCTGCGGGCAGATACGCGATCTCTTTGAGCTTCAGGGCGCCCTCGGCGGCTACGGGCACGTTGACGCCGCGACCCACGAACAACGTAAAACGTGCGTCGCTGAAACGCTCGGCTAGCGTCTTGCAGGCGCCTGAGTGCTCGAGCATCAGCCGCAACTGGGCCGAAACCGCTTCCAAGCCTGCCACCCAAGCGCGCCCGTCGCCGGCCGCCATGTCGCGCATCCGCGCGAAGCGCAGCGCCAACAGCTCCGTAGCCAGCACCTGCGCCGTGAACGCCTTCGTCGAGCACACGCTGATTTCCGGTCCGGCATGGACGTAGACGCCCAATTCTGTTTCGCGTGACAGCGAGCTGCCAACCACGTTGGTGATGCCCGCGATCAAGCCGCCGCGCAGCTTGATCTCGCGCAGCGCGGCCAGGGTGTCGGCAGTCTCGCCGCTCTGCGAGATGCCGACGTAAAGCGTGTGCCGATCGACGATCGGGTTTCGGACTGCTAGCTCCGCCGCGTCTTCGGCCGCTGCCGGCATGCGCGCGTAGCGACTCATCAAATAGGCGCCGACTTGAGCGCTGTACAAGCTAGTTCCGCAGGCAAAGAACACCACTTGGCGAATGTCGAACAGGCGCTGCTCGTGCTGCTGCAAGCCGCCCAGGCGAGACGAGCCGACTACTGCATCCAAGCGTCCGCGCATCGAGCGATCGAGCGCGGCGGGTTGCTCGTAAATCTCCTTGAGCATGAAATGAGGAAAGTCGCCCAGGTCCGCGTCGTCGGCCTGGTGCAAAATTTTCTCGATGCGCTTCTCGCGGGTGCGCTGCTCGAGATCGACAGTCTTGATGCCGGTAGCGCTGATCTCGGCGACCTCGCCCTCGTCGAGCACGATCATGCGATCGGTGTAGGGGCGCAACGCTAGCGCGTCGGAAGCCACGAACGAGCCGCCTTCGCCCAAGCCAATCACGACCGGGCTACCAATCCGAGCCACGACCAAGCGCTCGGGATCTTTGCAGTCGACAGCCACCAAACCAGCGGTGCCTTCCACGCGCTTCATGGCGCCGACGACGGCGTCGCGCAACGTGAGGCCTGCGTCGACACCACGCCCGATCAGCTCGGCCAGCACCTCGGTGTCGGTTTCAGAGCGAAATTTAGCGCCCGCCGCCACCAGCTCCGCCCGCAGCGCTTCGACGTTGTCGATGATGCCGTTGTGCACGATGGCCACGCGGTCCCGCAAGTCGACGTGAGGATGGCAATTGGCCTCCGTCACGCCGCCGTGCGTCGCCCAGCGCGTGTGGCCAATACCCACCGTGCCCGGCAAGCCCTTGGGGTTTGCCTCTTGCAGCGCTGCCAGGTGCCCCACCCGACGCGCCAGGTGCAGTCCCTTGTCGGAGACGGTCACGACACCCGCCGAGTCGTAACCGCGGTACTCGAGGCGTCGCAACCCGCTGACGACGATATCCCAAGCTGCTTCGCGACCGACGTAACCCATGATGCCGCACATGTATGTTTCCTCTATCCGTAGATGCGCCGGCGGATCTGCCGCGCGCTGAGCTTTGGGGCCTTGAAGCGCAACGTCCGAAGCTCTTCGGCGATGCGTTCGAAAATGTCACTGTTGCTCTCGCCTTCGGCCTGCAGCTCGCCGTGCCGATGCGCGACGTACTCGTCGACTTCGAGCTCGAGCGAATCGAGCACCTCATCGACGGCCCGGGTCGCCTGCGCCCGACTGAGCCCCAAGACGCTCTGGAGCCGCTGCTCGACCTCGCTGACCGAGATACTCACGCCCGGAAGGTGCCAGCCGTTGGAAGGCTGGTCCAGTTTTTTGCCCGGAATCGGGCAAAGCGGCTTTATTGATGCTTAGCGAAGTGGGCGACTTGGGGTCAGGGGTCAGGGATCAGGGGTCAGCCAGCACAGGGGCCAGGGAAGAGAGGGGCGTCCCTCACCCCTCTCACCGCCCGCCACCGTCGCGCCGCACCCATCCGTCAGGCCCCGCGCCAGCGAGCCGCCCGCCACGGTTGCACCGCCCCCATCCGTCAGGCCCCGCGCCAGCGACCCCCGCGTCGCACCGCCCCCATCCGTCGGGCCCCGCGCCAGCGCCCCTCGGCTTCCCCTGCCCCCCTCCGCCGGCTAACCCCTGATCCCTGACCCCTGACCCCCAAGCCTTAAGTCTTGGGAAGGTGCAAACCACACTCGCGCTTGGTCGTCTCCTCCCACCACCAGCGCCCCGCCCGCTCGTGTTCACCGGGGCGAGCTGGGCGGGTGCAGGGTTCGCAGCCGATGGACACGAAGCCGTCGTCGTGGAGCGGGTTGTAGGGCACCTGCTCGTCGCGCAGGTAGGTCCACACGTCGGCCAAGCTCTGCTCCGCGAGCGGGTTCAGCTTGAGGATGCGGCCTTCGCTGCCCTGGTTCGTGTCCAGCTGCACCAGCGGCACGTCGGCGCGCGTGGGGCTTTGATCGCGGCGCTGCCCGGTTATCCAGCAAGCGTAGCGGGTGAGCACCCGCCGCAGCGGGCCCACCTTGCGCACGCCGCAGCACTCGGAGTGGCCGTCGTCGTAGAAGCTGAACAGTCCCTTTTTGCGCACCAAATCTTCGACCGCGACGGTGTCGGGAGCCGTCACGCTGATTTCGACGCCGTAGTGCTTACGCACACGCTCGATGAAACGATACGTCTCGGCGTGGAGGCGACCGGTGTCGAGCGAGAAAACCGAAAACGGATGGCCGGATTTCGCAGCTAGGTCGATCAGCATGACGTCTTCGGCGCCGCTGAACGAGATGGCGGCTCGCGCGCCGTATTGCTCCAAAATCCGCTGCATCACCTCGGCCGGTGACTTGCCGAGTAGCTCCGCACCCAGCGCGTCCGCGCCCTGTGCGTCGAGCACCGCTGCAGCGGTGCCATCGGCAGCGGGCGCGGCCAAGGACGCGAGGCGTTCTTTGATGAAGCCGAGCGCGCTGGTGTAAACCTGCTCGGCACCGTCGTCCTTCACGATGAAGAAGGGCGCCAGCTGCACGCCTTTGGCCTCAGCCAGCTGCATGCCGGCCGAGCTCGCGTCGTTTTCGTCCGCCCAAATTACCTCGTCGATGTGCTGCCACAGTCCGCGTCGCTTCAGCAGCTCTTCGGCTTGGCCGCACTTTTCGCAAGGCTGACCGTTGGCGAGCCGCTTTTTTACCATCGTGACGTGCATGACCGCCGCACAATATGGGGCCACGGCGCGGCCAGGCAAGCCCTCAGGCCAGGGGAAGCGGCGTCTTCGTCACCACGGGCTCGGGCGGCATGGTTTTCGAGACCCCACGCGGCACGTCGGCCCACACGTCCAGCTTGCGCAGCTCTTCCCAAACCTGCGCTGGTGACGTGTAACGGTACTGTTCGTTGCGACGCAAAAGCACACTCGCAATGGCGCCAATTGGCGTACCCAGCGCTTCGGCTTTCAATCGCGGCACGCCTTCCTTGATTTGCTGCAGCATGGCGTCGTAACCCTGAGTAGTGTCGAGCGGGTACTCGCCCGTGTGCATCTCGAACATCAACAGGCCAAGCTGATACAAATCGCTCTGCTTGGTAGTGTAGCCGCCCGCGACCAGCTCGGGCGCCATGATGCGGTGTTGCACCAGCTGCGGCCGCACGGCGCGTTGCCCCGAAAGTTCTTGCGCGATACCCAAGTCGCTCAGCTTCAAGGTGAGCTGGTCACCTTGAAGCACCAGAATGTTCCCCGCGTGCAAATCGTTGTGAATAATTTCGCTGTCGGACAGGTACTGCAGCGCGAACAAGATCTGCCGTGACATGTCGACCACCAGGCGGTCCGTGAACGGCCGGCCCAGCATGTCCGACAAGCTGTGGTCACAGCGTTCCAGCACCAAATAGAAGAGCCCCTGCGACTCGAAGTAGTCGAACACGTAGACCACGTTCGGATGCCGCAGGCGGTAGAGGCGCTCGGCCTCCTTCTGCCACTCGGCCCGAACCTCTGAATAGGGACGCTCCCCGGGGCGGAATAGCTTTAGGGCAAACGGCTGGTCGAAGGGGCCCAGGCAGTCGAAAACGGCCCCGAAGGACCCCTCGCCGATCAGGTCACCCAAAAGATAGCTGGCCCCCCGCGGCGAAGCGACCGCCCCGCCCGGGGTAGGAAAAACGGGCAGTTGTCCGGTGGTCCATCGACTCATGAGGCTGACCTTACCCCGACCAGGCGCGGCGTGAGCACCTAGACACGCCCCGAGACTTGCACTCGGGCGCGCGTCCGGCTACATCCCCGCGCCGTTCATGTCTAACCGATCTCTCTGGAATGTCCGCAGGCGTCACGAGTGGCTGACCACCCCCCTCAAGGGCAAGCGCATGAAGGCGCGCAAGCGCGCTCGTATCGGCCTGCAAGAGGCCATGGACCGCAAGGCGGCCCCCGCGGCTGCCGCGCCGGCCGAAGCGCCCGCCGCAGAGTGAGCTGCCGCTAAGTTGGCCGGCAGCCGCCGGACCAGTTAACGGAACGGGCATGCGTGTCTCCGCGCGTGCCCGTTGCTTTTTGTTCAGCGCAGCCTGCGCGGCGAGCGGCTGCATGCAAGCCGGCGAGCAGGACGGAGCCAACGAAGTCCAAGACCCGCACCAACCCGGCGACGCGCTGGGCGCCTTTGCGGTCACGGGCAAGCTCGGCGACGACAGCTGCGGCGCCGACAATTTGAACGCGCCCCAGACTTGGAGCTTCCAAGTGAAGCTGTCGCGAGCGGGCAACACGCTCTACTGGCTCAATGGTCGCGAAGCGATCGTCGGCGACATCGACAAGAGCGGGCGCTTCGCCTTCGAGACACATCTCGATCTGCTGCTCGCCGAGAAGCGCGGCGCGGCCAAAGGCTGCACGATCGTGCGTCGCGATTCCGCAAGCGGCACGCTCGCAGGCTCGTCGGACGCGCTCGAGGCCAAGCTCACCTATGCGTACGACGCGACGCCCGACTCCGAGTGCAGCGAGTTCGTCACCGGCACGAACGGTGCACCCCTCGCCCTGCCCTGCCAAATGACCTACGCCCTGACCGGCGCGCTGATCAGCGAATAGCCCCCTCGCGGCACCGTACCCGAACGCGAACGCAGCTCGACACCGTCGCTGCACCAGGCGTCAGCCGAAGCGACACGCGACCCCAGCGCAGGCGCAGCCGAAGCGACACGCGACCCAGCGCAGCCGAAGCGACACGCGACCGACCGCAGCCGAAGCGACACGCGACCGCACACGCAACCGTTTCGGAATGGCGGCAAGCGTGTTCCGTTGCGGTGAATGATCCGCACCTGTAAGCGCGGAGGATTTATAAAGAAAATGCCTGGTGCCCCTAGCCGTCCCAAGTGCACCGTGCTATTTCTGAACCAACGTCCAGGTTGGAGTCTTCTCCCGGAATCATCCGGCGGGGGCGTC
>JAYUYU010000423.1:0-2146 GCA_043752365.1 Myxococcales bacterium
ACCAAAGCGACCACCGAAATTTTAATGCCGGTCTCACTCGCGGGGCGTTTTTCGGCGTAAGCAAGCAGAAGCTCGACGCGCAGCCGGAGTTTGGCGCGCGCACCGCCAATGTGGGCCAGCGCCGTGTCTGGCGGGCTTGCAGCACGAAGCAGCGCGGTTGCCACGGCCAACGGCTCGGCCCCTGCCAGAACGGCAGCGCGGTCGCATTGGACTTCTCGCCGGAACACCCAGGCGGCAGCGTCACGCTTCAATAGCCATGCGCCAACGGGATTCAACTTCAGCGCTAGGGCCAGGACCCAGTACCGGAATGTGTCCCCGCCGCGCAGGTGCTCGAGCTCATGAGACATCGCGCCGATCAGGGTCTCGTCGTCACACCGGTTCACGAAATCTGCATCCATTGCAACGATTGGTCGCCAGAAACCGAGCGCGGCGCTCCCGCCGATTCCGCCAGCGGTGACGACTACGCGGCCGCGAAGCGCTGCTAACTGGGCCGTTTCTGCAACCAGCGCGGCCACACGAACGGCCTCACTCGACGCGGCGTTGCCGCGAACGCTCGATAGACGCCAGCATCGGAAAGCCCAAGGCCCAACGCACGCGGAAGCTACGATGGAGAGCAGCCCTGCAAAGAGAAGCGGCTCGAGACAAAGTTCCTCCAAGTCGTGCAGAAAAATGCAACCGAGCACTGAGCGACCAGACTCCGCTTGATGAAGGCCGGCGGAGATTGTCCAAGCGAACGGCACCAGGGACGGCAACACCAGCAGAAGGTAGCGAACGGTTCCCCAACGCAGGAGGCGCGTGCCGGCTAGAGCGTCCAGCACGACGAGTAGTGCTTTGCTGAGCGCGGCGCAGAGCGGCACCACCAAGAGCACCACCACAGCGGTCCCAAGCGCGGGAAAGAGCAGCTCGTTCATTTGCGGAGCGCTTTTCGGCGTTGCTGAATGCGAAGCTCGAGCTCGTCGAGATCCGACGAGCTGGCGTCGCATACTTTTTCAGCGAGCAGCGCCAGAGCCGTCGGTTCGTCCACCGCCCCATCAAGCACTTCTCGCGCCGTAGCCTCCAAAAATTCCTGCCGGCTGATCCGGGCCGAGTACAGGTAGCGCTTGCCCTCACGGACTCGTGTCAGCAGCCGCTTATCGAACAGCCGGGACACCGTTGTCATCACGGTCGTGTACGCGATGGTCCGCTTGCGCTCCATCAGCTCCAGCACCTGGCTCACCGCGAACGACTGCAGGGATCGACTCCAGACGAGGTCCATAATGGCTGCCTCCAAATCGTAGAGTCGAAGCTCCACACCGCGCTTGCCCGGCCTGAGGCGGAAGGTCACGGTGTCTTACTAGCGTGTGTAGTAGGAGCGTGCAAATGCCAGGGCGATCGGTTCAGCCGACCAGTTACCAGCTCTTGCGCGGGCCGAAGACCCAGCTCCGCGTCGAGGGTTTGTTCCCGCGACCTTAAGGAAACCCAACAGTTCCAGCCGACGGGCCGGCGCGCGAGACCTTGTGAGTTCCGCCACGGCGCCCGGCGCCTGCCTAAAAGCCAGCGGTGCGACGGGTAGCGCCCCGCGACGATTTGACGCATTCCGGGGCGTGGTCCGCGGGGCTAGCAACAGCGCGTGCCTCGCTTTCCATTCTCGGCCGCTTTGGCCTGCGCCTGGCTCGTCGGCTGCTCGGCGCCGGCTCCGGCTGAAACGACGCTGTCGCTTGTCTCCGAGCGAGGTCTGGTCGAAGCCGATATTCGCATCGGCACGCCTGTCGAACGCGGCGACAACGAGCTGTTCGTCGAACTGCGCCCGCACGCGGTCGCGGGCGAAGTGCGCCTGTTGGCGGTGGACGCCACGATGGCCGCGCACGCACACGAAGCCCACGCCGAGGCCATCGCCGAGGCGGGGTCGCTGTTTCACGCCACCCACCTCGACCTGTTCATGACTGGGCGCTGGTTGGTCACGCTCGAGCTGTCGCTGGCAGGCGAGCCGGACAGCGTGAGCTTGCCAATAGACGTACCTTGAGGCCACGCCTTGTTTTCGCGCTCGGCTGCGCTGGGGCGCTTGCGCTCGAGCCGGCGCAAGCGTTCGCGTGTCCGTGCAGCGATGACGCCGGGGGCGGTAGCGCTCTCGTGCGCGAAGACGAGCGTTATGCGGCGGCTATAGTGG
>JAYUYU010000424.1:0-5730 GCA_043752365.1 Myxococcales bacterium
AACCTCGCAGCGGATTTGGTGCGGGCCAAGGTGCCGACGATCGTGTTCGGTCCTTCGCGCAACTCGGTCGAGGTCATGCTCAAGTACTTGCGCGCCAAGGTGGGCGACGTAGCGGGCGCCGACGCGATCATGGCCTACCGCGGCGGCTACTTGCCAGAAACGCGCCGGCGCATCGAGGCGGGCCTGCGCGCCGGGCAAATTCTATGCGTGGTGGCCACCAACGCGCTCGAGCTGGGCATCGATATTGGAGACCTTTCCGCGGTGGTTTGTGCCGGTTACCCCGGCTCAGTGGCGGGCACCTGGCAGCGCTTTGGGCGTGCCGGGCGGCGCGGCGAGACCAGCATTGCGGTGTTGGTCTGCGGCAGCGACGCGCTCGATCAATACCTGGCGCGCGAGCCCAAGTACCTATTCGAAGCCAGCTCCGAGGAAGCGCGCATCGACCCCGGCAACGTCGAAATTCTGATTCAGCATCTGAAGTGCGCGACCTTCGAAGCCCCGTTCGAGGTCTCGGCGCCCGGCGCGCGCCCGGCGGCTCCAGAGCCGGCACGGGGCGAGAGCTACCTCACGTTGGATCCTGCGGCGACGCGGGACGCGCTCGAGTACTTGCGCGGTCACGGCTTGGTCCATCAGTCGGGCGGGCGTTACCATTGGGCCGGCGAGGCGTATCCAGCCAGCGCGGTGTCGCTGCGCAACATCGGCTGGGACAACTTCGTGATCATCGACGTTGCTACGAATAAATCGATCGCCGAACTCGATTTTCGAGCCACGCACACGATGCTGCACGAGCAAGCCATTTATCAGCACGACGCCGAGCAGTACCAAGTGGAGCGACTCGACTACGAGAATCACAAGGCTTTCGTGCGGAAAGTCGAACCCGACTACTTCACGACAGCCCTCACCTACCGCACGGTGGGCGTGATCGAGCCGCGCCAAGACGGCGTGCTGGGGCGCGCGCGCGTCGGCTTCGGTGACGTGAAGGTGATCGAGAAAGTCACGGGCTACAAAAAGATAAAATTCTTCACCCACGAGAACGCCGGCTACGGCGACGTGCACTTGCCAGAAATGCAAATGCACACCACGAGCTTTTGGCTCACCGTGCCAGAGGCGGTGTTGGCGTCGCTCGGGCAGCCGCGCGCCACGTTGATAGACGGCCTGCGGGGCCTCGGCGCCGCGCTCGAAACCGTCTCCACTTTGTTCCTGATGTGCGACCCCCGCGACATCGGCCAAACGCTGGGCGACGGTGGCCAAACCGGCGACGGTGAGGCGCCGGCGGTGGCACCAGGGCGCGATCCCCACGCCGGGCGCACCGGCCAGTTCGACCCCACTGTGTTTCTTTTCGACGCACTGCCAGGCGGCGTCGGCCTCGCCGAAAGAATTTTCGAGCGCGCCCGTGAGCTGTGCTGGGCGGCCGGCAAGCTGATTCGCTCCTGCAGCTGCCCAGCTGGTTGCCCTGCTTGCGTGGGGCCGGCCACCGATTCTAACCCGAGAAAACGCGTCGCCCTCGAGCTGCTGGGCGCGCTGGGCCTGACGGCCCACGACGTCTCGGCGGGCCGTGGCGGGACGATTTTGGCGAGCTGAGCGAAAGGCGTTTGCCCGGGCCGGGTTGCGCTCGTAGCCTTGGCCTTAGATGCGTCGCCGCCTGCACGCGCTGGTTTGGGTAGGACTCGCCAGCGGAGTCTTCATGGCTAGCTGTCTAGCGCGCCGCGACAAGCCGTTCACGCGTCAGACCGACGACGACGCCGGCCTGCCCGACGCCATCGTGCTCGACGGCGCCGTGCCGGACGTCTCGCCCGACGCGCTCGAGATCGCGCCGCACGCGGTCCTGGGCATCGACCCACCGCACGGCCCCTTCGCGGGCGGCACGCTAGTGATGATCCGCGGCAACGGCTTCGAGAGCAACGCGCGCGTCTGGTTCGGCGACGTCGAGGTGCCGAGAGCCAGCGTCACGCCGGTCGATCCGCAGCGCATTCAGGTCGTCACGCCCGCAGGCTCTACCGGCGCGGTCGACATCACCGTGCAAAACGGCAAGGCCGAGTCTACCGCCGGCACGCTGAAGGGCGGCTACACCTACGATCGCTTCTTCGCGACTCCCGACAGCGGCCCCACCTCGGGTGGCACTATCATCACTCTGGTGGGTGACAGCACCAGCTGGGACGAAGACACCGAGGTCGAGATCGACCGCAAGCCTTGCACCAACTTGAGCATCCTCAGCCGGAGCAAGCTGGCCTGCACCACGCCACCCAGCGACGCTGGCGCCAAGGTTTTGAGCGTACTTTCTGGGGCCGTTCGCGAGGACGTGCTCGACGGCTTCACCTACGGCAACAGCGACAACGGCTTCCGCGGCGGCCTCTCCGGCCAGCCGCTGGTCGACCAACTCACGGTGCTGGCGTTCGACAACGTCGAGGGCCAGTCGTTGCCGGGCGTCAGCGTGCTCTTGGGCGAGGACGTCGACTCAGGCGAAGTGAAACGCACCGACAAAAACGGCGTGGTCACGTTTTCCGGCGAGCTGGGGCCGAAGCGCAGCATCACCTTGGCCATGAAATGCTTTCAGCCGATCACGTTCTACGACGTGCCGGTCGATCACCTCACCGCGTACTTGGATCCGGTGCTGTCGCCCGCTTGCGGCAAGTTCGGCGAGCTACCGCCCGGCGGTGGTACGCCCGGGATCGGCGCCGGCGTTTCTGGCGAGGTGGTTTGGGCGCCTGACGGAGAGCTCAAGCGCCGCGGTTGGAGCAACGTGCCGCAGCCCGCCGTCGAAACCGAGAAGGCCGTCGCCTACGTGTTTCGCTTGGCCGGCGCCGCCGACGAAACGTTCCGGTTGCCGTCGGCCGGTAGCGCCATCACGCGCGCTTCCGAGGGCGCGGTGGGTTACAAGTTTTACCAGTCGACTTCGCCCGGCAACTTCACGCTGTACACGTTGGCGGGCTTGGAAGACGACAGCAAAAGTCCGCGCACGTTTACGGCGTACGCCATGGGCATTTTGCGCGGCGTCGCGGTCAAACCGGGCAAAACCTCGGACGACGTTTACATCCAAGTCGACGTGCCGCTCGACCACGCCCTCACCTTAACGCTCGATCCACCAGTTCCCGGCGAGCGCGGCCCGGACCGCATTCGCGCCTCGGTTGCGATTCAGATTCAAGATCAGGGCTTTGCGCTATTGCCGAACGGCATCTCCGAGCGTTCGCTGCCAGGCGCGAATAGCTTCTCGTTCGTCGGCGTGCCGCCGCTGGTAGGCACGCTAGCTGGCACCAAGTACGTGCTGGGGGCGCGAGCCGTGACAGGTGCGGCGGCCGCCCCGCCGCTGTCCGTCATTGGCACCTACTCGGCGACCAGCAGCAGCGAGCCCTTGAATCTGGGCGGTTTCGTGCCCCTGCCGGTGCTGACGTCACCGCCCAAAAACACTAAGTGGGACATGAGCTCGCTCAGCCTAGAGCAGAAAATTGGCGGGAAAAACGTCGACCTGACGGTCGTTCGCATCAACGCTGGCGCGGGGCTGTACACGTGGACGTTGGTCGCCCCGGGGCCGCAAAGCCAGCTCACGCTGCCCAACTTGGTCAAGCTTTCCCCCGAGGGCGCGCTGCCCGGCGGGTCCCTGTCCATCGAAGCCTCGCTGGCTCACATCGACGGCTTCGACTACGGCAGCCTGCGCTACCGTCAATTGGCCCCGCGTGGCTGGAACGCCTACGCCACCGACACCTTCCTCACGCAGCACTGAGTTGTTCCAAGGTTTTTGGTCTCGTACCGCCACGCTGGCCGTCGGCGTCGCCAGCGCGCTCGGCGCCTGCGGCTACGATCGCAGCGACCGCTGGCTGCCCGGCGCCAAGCCGCCGCCTCCGCTGTGTCGGCTTGACGCTCGGCGCTGCTCGGGCGCCGTCGTGCAGCGCTGTGTTGGCGCCATCGGTGGGCCCATTTTCGAGTCCGAAGACGACTGCGGGGCTCGCGGGCAGGTCTGCAACCCGGACACCTTGGAGTGCAGCCCCTGCATTCCGGGCGCCGGCAGCTGCGACGGCTTGGATGCCTACCGCTGCGACGATGACGGGCAAACTCAGGTCTTTCAAAGCACGTGCGACCCCGCACAGCTGCAGGGCTGCCGCGCCGGCAAGTGCCTGAACTTGTGCAACGAGGCGCGTCGCAACCGCAGCAACGTCGGCTGTGAGTACTGGCCGGTCGACCTCGACAACGCGCGCGTGAACGACACCCTGAACGCCGCGGCCCAGCAGTTCGCAGTCGTAATTTCCAACCCCGAGCCCGACATCACGACGGAGGTCGTGATTGAGCAAGACGACGCACTGCCTGGCGAGCCGCCGCGCCTGGCGAAGGTCGCGAGTGCCTTGATTCCGCCGTTCAGCCTGCGCGTCTTCAAGCTTGGTCCGCGCGAGGTCGACGGCTCCGCCGACGGTAGCTTCAACACCGGCACCCACACGGCGCTCACGCGCCACGCCTACCGGGTAAAGTCGTCGTTCCCGGTCGTGGCGTACCAGTTCAACCCACTCGAGAACGTCAACGTTTTTTCGAACGACGCCTCTTTGTTGAAGCCGGTCGAAGCGCTCGACCCGGGCAGCAACGACCAAGCGCTGATGTACGTGGTGCTGGGCTGGCCGCAAACCATCGCCAGCACGAGCGATCCCAACACCAACTTTAGCAGCACCGATCCTAGCGATTTGCGGGCATTTTTGACATTAGTCGGCACGCGCGACGGCACGCGCGTCACGGTCAAAACCCAAGCTCGCATCTTGGGCGGCGGCAGCATTCCAGAGACCGCGCCCGGCGAAGAGCTGAGCCTGACGCTCGATGCCTTCGACGTCGCCAACCTGGAGACGGACGACTTCAACGCCGACTTTACCGGCAGCATCATTTCGGCGGACGGCCCGGTCGTGGCCTTCAGCGGCAGCGAGGCCAGCGACGCGCCGTTCTTCAGCACGCTGCGCGACCGCAAGTGCTGCGCCGACCACTTGGAAGAGCAGCTCGACCACGTGCGCACGGCCGGCCAGCATTTCGTAGCCAGCGTGTCGCCCAATCGCGGTCGGGCCATCCAAGCTGCCGGCGCCGAAATCGGAGTTGGGGATCAAAACGAGTACTTCCGCGTGATCGCCACGACAGCGCGCGGCGCGCGCATCACCACCACGCTCGACGGCAAGCAGCAAGCATTGACGTTAAAAGGGCTCGGCGATTTCGCCGACCTGACCAGCGCCCAGCATTTCATGCTGGACAGCGACGCGCCGGTCGCGCTGTCCAGCGTCTCGCCTAGCCAAGAAGACGCCAATTTACCGAATGCGCTGCCGGGCGGCGACCCGAGCCTAGTCATTGTGCCGCCCATCGAGCAGTTTCGCGCCAACTACGTGTTTTTGACGCCAGACAAATACAGCTTCGATTTCGTGCGCATCATCGCCACACCCAACACTGCCGTGGCGCTGGACGGTCGACTGCTGGCAGATATTCCGAGCTGCGAAATGGCCCCGGCGGACGGCTTGACCCCCACCGAACGCGGCGGCCCGCCAGCGTATGTCGTGTACAGCTGTCAGCTCAGCTTCCCTAAAATCGACATGAGCAAGCCGCGCCCTGACAACCTGACGCCGGGCGCACAGAACGACGGCGTCCACCGCGTGCTGGCCAACCAACCTGTCGGAGTTATCGTCGACGGCTTCGACTATTTCGTCAGCTACGCCTACGCGGCCGGCACCGAGCTCAGCTTCATCGTGCCTCTCTGAGTCCCTGAGAGCATTCATCGCA
>JAYUYU010000425.1:0-2144 GCA_043752365.1 Myxococcales bacterium
CGCTAACGCGCGGCTGGGTGGTGGTGGTGGGCTGGTTCCTCAAGCCGATTGCGCTCTTGCTTGCCGTGTATCTCGTGTTGCGTTGGCTCGCTGACTAGCGCGCTCGACTCCGCAGCTCCGCGGTTCACGCATTACTTCCACGATTGCACGGTCGAAAAGGGCGAGGCGCCCGCCCTGCTTTGAGCCGCCCAAATAGACTGGGGAGAAGTCGGGGGGCGCGGCGTATACTTGGCCAATGCGCTGGGAGACGTTGGGCTTGTGTGCGTTTTCGCTGTGGTGCGGGGCGTGTGGTGAATCGGCAACCAACAAGCCGAACGCCGCAGTAGCGGGCGCCGCCAGCGGTGGCAGTAGCGCCGGGGACGGTTCGGCGGGCTCGAAGGTGGGCGCTGCGGGTGCTGCGGGCAATGGCGTGGGTGGTTCCGCAGGCGCGGGCGCCGGCGTCGGCATGTGCTCGGGCTCGACCAATCAAACTGGCGGCACGCGCTTGAAGGGGCAGTTTTGGGTGACGGCCGAGGGTGACCGCGCGTGGGAGTCTTGGTGGGACACCGAGCTCAACGCGGCCTGCGATTTCAACGGCGCGAGCGACGGCTCGATGCGCTGCATTCCCAACAATTGGAACGACAGTCGCGAGGTTTTCAGCGACGCCGCGTGCACACAGCCGGTGTACACGCGCATGGAGATCGGCCCGTGCACGCCGGCTGACTACATCATGGGCTTGGCGGGTGGGACTTGCGAGGTACCGGGCGGCTATGCGTTTTGGCAGCTGGGCGCCAAAGCCTCGCCAACGGCGGTCTTTAGCAAAACGGCCGAAGGCGGTTGCGTGGCGGACGTTTTGCCCGAGCAGCCGCTGTACGCCAAAGGTGCCGAGGTTCCGCCCACGACCTTTTTGGAAGGTCAACGAACGGTGTTCGACGCACCCACAAGCGTGAAGACTTGGGGCATTGCCGCTAGCGATGGCTCGAAGACGGTTTGGGGTTGGCAGGATACTAAGCTCGCTGATCAACGCTGCTATTTTCAGCCGGCCGAAGACGGCAAGACGCGCTGCCTGCCTACCAGCTACGGCTTCTCGGGCTACTCGGACTCGATGTGCAGCATGCCAACCGTGGCGGTCGAAGCATCCTGCGATCCGAACCCGAAGCCTGCCGGTTTCATGCTGCAGCCGCCGGACTACGAATGTGTGGCGGCGCCGTGGCGTGCCTTCAAAGTCGGTGAGCCCTACACGGGAGGCCAGTACCGCGGGACTGCAGACAGCTGCCTTCCCAGCGCCGGTACTGCGCCGCCTGGCACCTACCTTACGACTCCCGCCGCGCCCGAGACCTTTTTGGCGGTCAACGCGACCGTCGACGAGAGTGATCCGGGTCGGCTGAAGCCGCGCTACTACGATGCTGGCAGCGACGGCTGTTGGTTTCACAACTTCTGGGACGCCGAGCTGAAGACGGCCTGCGGTTTTGCCGAGGCCACCGACATGAAGCAGCGCTGCTTACCGGCGCCCGCAGTTGTAGTGTTTCCTCTCTATTCGGACGCCCAGTGCAGCGTGCCGAATGCACTGGCGCCGCTCGATGAATGCCCGCCGACCCCGTTGCCCGAATACACCACCAACCCTGTGCCGGACGATTGCGAACGGCGCAGCGAGGTTTACAAGTTGGGTGAGACCGTGCTGAAGCCGGACCTGCCAGCGCTATGGATCAAATACGGCTCGGTTTGCCAGACCTACGTGCCCTTGGCAGACAAGTACGCGCGCCTCACGCTGGTCGACCCAAGCCTGTTCATGGCGGGCGAGGCGAAGGTCGAATAGCCGCTCAAGACGCCGGAAAAATGGCCGTGTTTTGCGCCGAGGCGATTTGCCAGCCATCGGCGGCCAGGTTCATGACGTACTTCATGCGCGTGCGCAGGCTGCCATCGGGTTCGGTGGGGCGCCCTGCGTCTGGCAAGCGAGTGGCGTGAGCAGCAGGCCAGAGAGCAGCAGGCGTCGATCCATGCGCGGCAGCTCAGCTGATGTTTAAGTCGATGTCGAGGGGCTGACCGGCGCGGTTCAGGTGCAGTCGTAGACGAGAGGCGGTGCGGAGGCGAGCGTAGGCTTCCAACGCTTTCTCGGGGTTGGTGAGGTCGAAGCCATTGACCGACTCGAGTCTGTCGCCGTTTTT
>JAYUYU010000426.1:0-13776 GCA_043752365.1 Myxococcales bacterium
GGGCCGTTGGCGGGGTAAACGTGAGCGCGCTGCAGTCTGCCACGAGGCTGAAGCGTTGATTAAAGGGCGTGGTGAGCTGCTTTTCGATGCGCACCTTGCCGCCGCTCACGCCCGCCGCAGTGACCCGCGTACCCGCGCCGAGCCAAATGCGGCCACTTACCACCGCTAAGCTGTGGCTCGCGAAGGTGCGTAGCTCGGCGGCTTTGACGAAGCCTGCCAAGCGAAAAGAGCCGCGCCCGGTGCCGGTTTCGATGCGCGACAGTTCGCTGCCGTCGGCCGGTGGTGCCAGCAGCGTGACCGCCGATTCTCCTCCGCTGAAGCGAGCGAGCTTGCGCCCGGAGGCGTCGGCCAAGGTCGTGTCCTTGTCGAAAATTACTCGGCCGCGTTGCCCGCAACTGGCGGCGGGCTCGGGCGGTTTGGCGGAGCTGGGTTGGGGGGAACCGGCCAGCAGCGCCGCGCAAGCCAGCGTCGACGCCAGAAAGGGCAGGCCGTACCTCATGCCCGAAGCATACAGCACAAATAGCCGGAGTCTTCCTTGCCCTGCTGCAAGGACGCGGCAACACTGCCAGCAATGCTCCACTTGGCCTTCGGCACGCCGCGCAAGCTCCCCAAGGCGAGCAGCTTGGACGGCCGCGTCGTGGTGCTGGACATCGCCTTCGCCGGGGCTGGGTCGGGTGGCGGTTTCAAAAAGATCACACTGCCGCTGATAGAGGGCTTGGGCGCTCGGCTGGGCATGTGGGTGGACCACCACGACAGTGAAGAGCACGTGCTTTACAAGGGTGATCCGCGGTTTGTACTGGCAACCAAGGCTGAGCACGGCGCCTGTCCCGAGATGATCACACCGGAGCTGGTGGCGCGCGCTGGTCGCATCGACACCGTGGTTTGTCACACCGATTTCGACGGCCTGGCCAGCGCCGCGAAGTGGATTCGCGCCGGCGTGGAGTCGTACCCGGGTTGTGACGACGACGCGCGCGCCATCGACACGCGCATTGGCACGCCGAGCTCGGTGGCGGAGCGCATCGACCGTGCGCTGCGGGCGCGCTTTCGCGACCAGGGTCTTTTCGGAGTGATTGTGCGGCACCTAGCCAGCGGCCTCGCCGACGCGGCGCTGTGGGGCCCAATCGACGAAGCGGCGGCCGAGCTCGTGCCGGTAGAGCGCGAAACGCGCCGCGCCGCGCTGGCCTACAAGCGCCTAGAGCCCGGCGTCGCACTGGTGGACGTGACCGATGGCTACACGCGCATCGACAAAACGCTGCTCCTGCTGCTCGGGCAAGAGCGCGAAGCGGTCAGCGTCGTCGTCGATCGCGACAACGTGAGCGTGGCGGCGCGCTTCGACAGCGGCAAGAATTTCGTCGAGCTTTTGGGCTTGGGCGCGGGCATGCCGACGCGCGTTTCGGTACCGCGCCCGCAGCTGCCGCGGGTGCTGAAGGCGCTTGGCGTGAGCCCGCAGGACTTTTAGGGGTTCCGCGGGGCCCCCGCGCAACCGCGTTTTGGCTGAGAAACTGGCTCGGCGGCGGTCGGCCTTGACCGTATGGAGCCAGGTGGACTCGAATGGCCCGCTTACTGGAGCTTCGAGATGCCCAATACTTCCAAGATCGTAGTGCTGATTGCCGATGACGAGCCGAGCACCGTGGCCATGCTTTCGAGCCACCTCCGTTCGAGCGGCTATGCCGTGCTCGAAGCTTCGGATGGTGACCAGGCCTGGGAGCTGGCTCACGAGCACCTGCCCCACCTGGTGATTTTGGACGTGATGATGCCCGGCATGAGCGGCTGGGAGGTCTGTCGCAAAATTCGCGAAGCCGTTTCGCTCGCTCACACCGGTGTGGTCATGTTGACGGGCATCGGCGAATCGCTGAACGAGATGACGTCGCCGCTTTACGGAGCCGACGCGCACGTCGACAAGCCATTCGAGTTTGCGGTGTTGGACGCCAAGATCAAGGAGACGCTGCGGCGCCGCAAGCAAGGCGCGTTGGGTCGGCCTGACAGCGGCGGCGACGAGGCCAGCATGGCGATTGAGGACGATGACCTGCCGACGATTCCGCCTTCCGCGAAGCGGGCTCCCAAAGCCGCGACGCCCAAGCCGCTCGCCAAGACCAAGCCCACCGCAGAGTCGAAGGTCGCCGTCGTCAAAGAAAAGAAGGCGGCCAAGAAGGCGCCTGCTGCTCCCTCCGTGACGACCAGCGTTCCGGCCAAGCAGGCCAAGGCCGCTCCGGCGCCAGCTAAGAAAGTCGCTGCCCCGGCGAAGAAGGCTGCTCCCGCTCCAGCTAAGAAAGCCGCTGCCCCGGCGAAGAAGGCTGCTCCCGCTCCAGCTAAGAAAGCCGTTCCCGCTCCCAAGAAAGCGCCCGCCAAGAAAGCGCCCGCCAAGAAAGCGCCCGCCAAGAAGGCGCCCGCCAAGAAGGCGCCCGCCAAGAAGGCGCCCGCCAAGAAGGCGCCCGCCAAAAAGAAGAACGCCCCGGCGGCAGCCAAGAAGGCGCCCGCCAAAAAGAAGGCGCCCGCCAAAAAGAAGAAGTGAGTCTCGAGTCCGAGCACCATCTCGAACTCAATCCTCACTACTCAAGCGTCACGATTCCCGCCCCGCGCCGACGCGCGCCCAAAACTCGCGCACGTCGGCGAGCTCGCTGGTGCGTTGCGCGGGGGGTAGCGCTCCCAAAATCAGCTTGCCGTAGCCGCGGCGGTGTACGCGCTCGTCCAGCAAGGCCACGACACCGACATCGCGCTGGCTGCGGATAAGCCGACCAAAGCCCTGTTTCAGTGCGATAGCGGCCGCCGGCACCGACAGCTTCATGAACGGGTTCTCGCCGGCTGCTTCCAGCTCGCGGCCGCGCGCCACCATCACCGGATCCGTCGGAACCGAGAACGGAATCTTCTCGAGCACGACCAGCCGCAGTGCTCGGCCCGGTACGTCTACGCCCTCCCAAAAGCTCTGCGTCGCCAGCAACACCGCGTTGCCGTCGGCGCGAAAGGCTTGGGTCAACGCGGCCTTGGGTCGCGTGCCTTGCACCAGTAGCCGCTTACCGTTCAGCTTGGCCGGCAACAGACGCGACAGCAGCTGCAACGTCTTGTGCGAGGTGGTGAGCACGAATGCGCCGCCGCCCGTGATCGCAACCAGCTCGGCCACGCGCGCCGCGGCCTGCTCGATGAAGCCTGGCGCGTTCGGAGCCGGCAAATCACGCGGTGTGTACAACAGCGCGTTTTGCTCGAAATCGAAGGGCGACGGAACCACCAGCTCTTGCACGTCGATGCGCGTGTCCGCGACGCCGTAGCGGGCGCGAAAGTAGCCGAACGCCGTCTTCAGGCTGCGCTCGCCCTCGCCGTCGCTGGAGCGCTCATCGTCGGAGCTCGGCGCGGTTTCGGTCTTGAAGCTGCTGCCAGCCGTCGAGAGCGTCGCGCTCGTCAACACCACGGCGGGCACGGTCTCGAAGATGCGCTCGCGAAACAACGTCGACAAATCGACGGGTGACGACGCCAGCGTGATGTTCTTCGGACCTTGCTCCAGCCAGGTAACGCGGCCGGCGCCGCCTTCGACCACCTGCGATAAAGCCGCGCGCGCATCTTCGCTACGGCGTGCGGCTAGCTCCAGAGCGTCAGACAACGTAGACGTGGGGCGCGGGCCTCGCAGCGACGGTGCGGTCAGCCTGCCGCGCGCCGTTTCTGCGGCACCCGACAAACCTTCGAGCGCCGAATCGAGCGCGTGCCAAGCGTTCGCGACTTCGCCGGAGAAAATGTCGCGCTCCAGCGTGATGCGTTCGTCGCGACCTGCAGCTACGCCCAGCGCGTGGAAAAACACGTCGGCCGAGACTTCGACGGCGCTGACGCTGCGCATGGCGCTGTCGCCACCGAACAGCGGATCGGCGGCGCCGGCGGCGCGCAGCGCTCGCTCGGTGTCGGCCAACAGGCGATCGAGGCGGCGGCGAGAGACGCGCATGCCAAAAAACTCGGTGGCAATGTCCTCGAGCTGATGCGCTTCGTCGAAAATGACCGCGTCGTAGTCGGGCAGCACGCGGCCAGGGTGCGGGCCGCGCAACGCCAAGTCTGCAAAGAACAGGTGATGATTGACGACGATCAACCGCGCGCGCTCGGCTTCGCGGCGCATGTGTGTCACGAAGCACTCGTCGAAGTATTGGCACGACGCGCCGAGCCGCGTGTCGCTGGACGAAGCGACCTCCGCGCGCAAGGGGTCGTCCTCGGCCATGCCGGCGAGCTCGGCAAAGTCACCCGTTTCTGAGTCGTCGAGGAAGCGCCCGAGCGCTTCGAGCGAACGCCCGTACATTGGCCGCAGGCTCTCGGCGCTAGCGCGAAATTCGGCCAGGCGTCGCCGGCAGACGTAGTTGGAGAGCCCCTTCATCAACGCCACCGGAAACGCGATGCCCAGTGCTTCTTCGATCAGCGGCAGGTCGCGCTGAAAAATCTGCTCTTGCAGCGCGCGGGTGGCCGTCGACACCACCACCTTTTTACCCGACAGCAGCGCGGGGACCAGGTACGCGAGCGTCTTGCCCGTGCCGGTGCCCGCCTCGCAAAATAAAATGCGCTCGTCGCGGAGCGCGCCCTCGACCGCGCGCGCCATGTCGAGCTGCCCGGTGCGCGATTCGTAAGCCGAAAGCGCCTTGGATAGCGGCCCACCGGGGCCCAAAATTTCTTCGGTCGTCGCCAACGCCGGGGACTGTAGCTCGTTTGGCCGGTTAGACGTTTTCTGGCGGCACTGAGCCGGCAACGTCTAAAAACCGCACGCCGACGATCTGACCGTCCGCTTCGTCTTGGACCCAGACCACGGCGACCTTGCGAGCCGAAGCTTCGAGGCCGCCGACGAGCAGATCATACTCGACCCCGGCCTTGAGCGGCTCTTCGACGATGGCGCGCATGCCGCCTCGGCTTACGTTGAGTGTCCAGCCGTGAGTCTCGAAGTCGGGCCCTCGCAGCGTCACCCTGTCGGTTGCTTCGCGGCGCGCTCCTCCGGTGGCACGCCGTTGGGCGTGGACCTCCGTCGACGGGCTTCTGCGGCTCACGATCACGACTTTATCATGGCCAGCAAAGGACCTCCCGTCACTCGA
This sequence comes from Myxococcales bacterium, assembly GCA_043752365.1. Classification (GTDB taxonomy): domain Bacteria; phylum Myxococcota_A; class Polyangia; order Polyangiales; family Polyangiaceae; genus PMG-095. The sequence goes on from JAYUYU010000426.1 coordinate 5,049, forward strand.
AGGACGGATCAGGTTGCGCCAGCCGATATGTATACTTCTCGAGCGCTCGATTCCTTCCCAAATAGTGGCCGCGTCGCAAGCTCGTCACTACCGCCCCCAACCTCAAGGCGGCTGCCCCAGGGGGCAGCGCCCCCGCCACGCGACGAGGCAGCGCCCCCGCCGCGCAAGCGGGGCCGGGCAGGTCGAGGCAGCCCCGTGGCACCATGCAGGCGGAGCCTTCCGTGCGAATGGCGAGCAGAGGCGAAACCGACGCAGCAGACCGGCTTACACAGCCGTGCTACATGAACGCCTCGAAACCTCGATAGCCTTCTTGACGATTCCCGATCGAACCGCGTACGTTCCTGGTGTCGATCTCGTGTGCGTGAGAGGGGTCTCTCCCCATCAACACCGATCTTGAGGGACGTCGCGCCCGAGGCCTCTTGCCCCATGACCCCCACGCCTAGTGAGCTCAAGAAGACCTTAGTCGCCCGCGGCTTCGAGGTGTATCGCACCTTGGGTGACCAGGTAGTCCTCGCAGATCGCGTGCGCGATAACCTGATCATGGACAGCGGCGTTTCCGTGCGGTTTGCCGGAGCGCTCAGCGTACGTTTCGTCGTTCGCGCGCAAGCCAGCGACTTTCCGTCCGCGACCGCCGAAGACCTGTACGAGCGTGCCCGCCTTTGCGCAGCCGAGGCGCAAGGTCGGGGTTATGCCGAGACAAGCGTGACCGAGGTTCCGGTGCGTGATCCCGGGGACGCCAGCGCAACCCTCGACACCTGGTACGAGGTCGCGTTCGAGCGCCCCGTAGCCAACGACGAGGAGCTCGAGCAAGAGCTGCGCTACGCGCTTGCCCTTGAAAAGACCGTCGCGCGCTGAGCCGGCGGCCCGGTAGGCCTGCGGTTCGGTCCAAGCCTGGCTTCGGACTCTGGGGCGTGATATCTGCGGCGCCCAAAGTCAGGGCCAATGCTGAGTCTCTTTCGAACCGGAATTGGAAACGTGGTCGTCGCAGGCGTCGCGTTTCTCATCATCATCGCGTTTGCTGTCGAGTTTCGCGCGGGGAGCAGCGGGCCCACGGGCAAGCTGGCTCGTGAGTGCGCGGTCGCCTACGACGGCGGCTGCGTCGACACCAAGGAGTACTACGCCGCGCACGGCATGATCGTGCCGCGCCAGGTAGAGCCGAAGGTCGCGAAGAAGTACGCTCTGAACAAGAAGGTGCTCGACGGCTTGATCGAGCGCGAGCTGTTGGTAGCGGAAGCCCGCAAGCTGGGCCTGCACGTCGGCGAGGACGCGCTCGAGTCCGACTTGATGGCTGGGCGCGTACGCGCTTCCTTGCCTGCCGACGCCATCAGTGAGTTCTCGTTCATGCTGGGCTTGTGCCCGCCTTCGAACGCCGGCTACGCCTGCGCTCCGGGCGCGGACTACCCGGTTCGGCAGCTGCAGGTACAGCGCACCGAAGGCGAGCCCTTCGACTACAAGCTGTACGAGCGCCAGGTTCGCATGATGACGAACCGAGGCCCCAAGGAATTCAAGGAGATGCAGGAGCGCGAGCTGCTGGCCGCACGCATGCGCGACATCGTGCGGTCGCGCGTGCGCATCCCCGATCCAGAGGCCTACGCCATGTTCGAGCGGGAGCGTGCCAAAGTGGTGTTGCGCTCGGTCAACTTGGAGCGTGATTGGTTCGCGAAGTTTGCGGTCGCTAGCGACGACGCTGCCGTCGAAAGGTGGAGCCTCGCCAACCAAGCGCAAGTGGACGGCGATTGGACGACCAAGAAAGCGGATTTCACGGCTGGCTGCAGCCTCGCTCGTGAGATTTTCGTGGAGCTGCCGGCCATGGCGTCCGACGATGAGAAGCCGGCGGTTCGCCTGAAGGCCGAGCAAGCGCGTGAGCGCGTGGCCAAGGGCGAGTCCTTCGACAGCGTTGCGCGCCAGGTGTCACAGGGCGCCACGGCCATGCTGGGCGGCGAGCTGGGTTGTGTCGGCTCGTCTTACGGCATCGGCGCCGACGAGCTCAAGAAGGCGCTCGAGAGCTTGAAGCCGGGCGACTTGTCGGCGGTTCTCGAGAGCCCCCGCGGCTACCACGTGCTGAAGGTCTCGGGAAAGCTGGCCGAAGACAAGCTCGAACACGACGGCCGTCGCTTCGTGGCGCGCCGCCTGTACACGCGCTTCGCGGCCGACGAGGCCCTGGCCAAGTTCGCCGAGCAGCTGATTACCCGCACCAAAGCCGGCGAAAAGCTGGAAGACGCGACGCGGGCCCTGGCGGTCGAGGTCTCGGCCAAACACGCTCCCAAGGCCGACGCCGCTAAGAAGGACAACGCCGACACGCCCGCGCTGCTCGCTGCAGATCGGCCTCGCTTCGAGGTATCGGCGCCTTTCAACGCGTCGGGCAACCCGCTGCCGGACGTGGAGTCGACGGAGCCGCTTGCCGCGAAGGCCTTCGAGCTTAAAGCCCCGGACGAAGTCTACGCGACGCCGATTCCGACCAGCACCGGCGCCCTGGTGTTGCAGTTGAAAGAGCGCACCCAGGCTAGCCGGGAAGACTTCGTCAAAGAAAAATCGAAGGTCGTGCAGGCGCTGCTGGAAGCCAAGTCGAGCGAGGCACTCGCGCGCTACGTCCAAGACTTGCGGCGCGCTGCCGGCGACAAGCTGAAGGTGATGGCGGAGTTCGGCGAGGAAACCAAAGGTCGCGTGGACGACGAGTGAGGTCACGCTCCGTTCAGCGCCGTGAAGCGGCCCCGCAAATTACGAGCCGCGTCCTCAAGAACGGCCTGCGCCTGAATTTGGTGCGCATGCCGGCGGTGCACAGCGCTGCCCTGGACGTCCACGTGCGCGTGGGCTCGCGCTTCGAGACCGCGCGCGACAACGGCGTCAGCCACTTTCACGAGCACATGCTGCACCGGGGCATTCCAGGCCACCCCACCGCGCACGCCCAGGCGTTGGCGTTCGAAGAGCTGGGTGCCGCTTTCGGAGCCATGACCTACGTGGATCACGGCGTGCTGTCGTGCTCGGTGCCGACCGAGAACCTGGAGCGCTCGCTCGAGCTGACGGCGCTGTTGTGCGAGTCGCCGCTATTCAACGACATGGCCATCGAGAAGGGCATCGTTCGCGAAGAGCTGCTCGAGTCGTACGACGGCAATGGTCGGCTGGTGGACGGCGCCAGCATTTTGCGCGAGCTATGCTTCGGGAAGCACGCTCTGGGCATGCCCATCGCCGGCACCCGCGCCACGCTTGCGCGCTTCGACGCGCCCTTGCTGCGCAAGTTTCATCGTCGCCACTACGTCGGCGAAGGCATGGTCGTCACGCTGGCAGGGCCGTTCGATCCCGAACGAATGGGCCGGCTGGCAGCGCGGCGTTTCGGTGGCTTGCCGCGCGGACGACCGGTGCTGGCCAAGGCTCCTCCGCCCCAGCTCAACGCCGAGTTTCGCTACGTGGCCGACACCGGTAGCCAGACCTGGCTTGGCTTGGCTTTTCGCGCGCCCAGCGACAACGACGCCGACGAGCCGTCGACCGAGCTTTTGATGCGCGTGCTGGACGACGGCAACGCCACGCGCCTGTACCGCGCGCTCTCGGACGAGAGCGGGCTTTGCTACGACGTGTCCGCCATGTTCGAGGCCTACTCGGACGCCGGCGTGCTCGAGATCGTCGCCGAGTGCGCGCACTCATCGGCGCCGCGCGTGTTGAACGAGACGTTGCGAGTGCTGACGGATCTTGCAATGCACGGCCCTACTGCCGACGAGCTTGCGCGCGCCAAGGCGCGACTGCGCTGGCAAATGCTGGAGCTGTACGACATGCCCACCGAGCTGGCCGGCTTCGTCGGCCAGGGCATTTTGAGCGGCTGCGTCGCAGAGCCCGACGCGCGCATCGAAGAGTTGATGAACGTCACGCCCAGCCGCGTGCAAGCAGCGGCCGCTCGCATTTTTCAGGCGCGGCACTCGAGCCTGGTCGTGATCGGCAAGCTCGACCGCAAGGCACAAAAGAGGCTCCAGGCCGCCCAGCAAAAGCTGGGGGCCTAGGCACCGCCACGACGCCGCCTTAGCGGCGCTTGGCGGATTTTTTCAGTTTCGTCTCGGCCTTCGCCTGACGGGCTTCGCTTTGCTCGTCCCGAATCAGAGCTTCGGTCACGAGCAACACGCGGCGCCTGACGGCGCTGCTAGCGCCGCGCAGCACCACGTTCAAACGATCGTCCTTGGGACGCGCCTTTGATGTAGACACCAAATCCGCAACGTCGACACCGAGGGATGAAGCAATGCGCTCCATCGTCTCGAGCGACGGATTGGCGTTGGCTGATGCGCGACCACGGAGCACTCGCTCGAGACGCGCAACGGTTTCTACGGTGACGCCAGCGCGAGACGCGAGCTCGGCTTGCGTCATTGCAGCTTGGGTTCTTAGTTTTCGTACTTGTTCAGCGAGAAAAATCGCCAGATCAGTCACTTATTGGGCTCGCAAACTCCCCGGCCTGAAGCGGTGTGGAGGTTATTCGTTCCCCACCGTGTGTCATTAGAACTGCGTTTCTGGACCTGAGACGGATTCGCTGCGCGGGACATCCCGTGCAGTACGAGGATCTAGGGTGAAACGGCCCGAAAGCAAGTGTGACAATCGAGTCGCGGTCCGCTCTCGGTCCCATGGCCGGAGTGGGACGGGCCTCGACTAGGGCGAAGGTAGCGGCGGCGTGGGCACGCGGTCTTCAACGTGGGCGAGCCGCAGGCGCCCCAGCGCGGCGTCGAGCAAGCGAAGTCGCTCGGCCAGCTCGCTTTCCGTGCTGCATTCAGTGTGCGCCACCGCCGCGATGCATTCGCCGATGCCGGCTCCGACGGCCAGCACCTGACCTCGCAACCGGGCGTTGTCTCCAGGCAGCGCCAGCAGTTGGATGCGGGTTACGAAACCTTCCGGAATTCGAACCTGCCGACTCGCAACCAGATTTGTTTCGTCGGCGGTCGCCAGCAATGGCGTGCGGGCGCGCAGTTCCGATTCGCAGGCGTCCACCCGTGGCAGGCGGGAGGCCCGCCAGCGTCGCACGCTCAACGTCGAGCCGGTCGGTTCGTGGCGCAGCTCCCAGCCGGCTCCGTCGGCAGGAGGCCCCCCCGGCTCCAGCCAGCTGCGAGCTTCGGGCAGCGCGAGCTTCAAGCCCTGCGCCTTGGAACGCAGAATGCCCCAGCCCCGATCTTCGAGCTTGGCGCGTTCTACCTGGGGCGTGGCCGAAGGCACGGTCGCAGTCGCCTTCGGAGGAGTGGGCGGGGCGCACCCCGACAACGAAACGAGGGCCAAGAGCAGCCGAATGAGCGCGCGCATTTTCAAGGGACTGGCGGCGAAGATATGCTCGTAAGTTCCAATCCCCCAAGCGCTTTCGAAGCCGGCACTGCACTAGGAGCCCCCGATGACGACCGAGCCGAGCGCCCGTGAGTTCGAACGCCGCTACAAAGCGCTGCTGGCTAGGGCGTCGACCGAACGCGGTAACGACTCGTGCGTCGAGTGCGAGCGCTGCACGGCATGCAACGCTTGCACCTTTTGTAAGGACTCGGAGCGGCTGGTACGCTGCCACTTTTGCGTGCGCTGCAGCATGTGCACCGAGTCGCTGCATTGTCGCGGCTCGCGCGCGCTGATCGACTGTCAGCATTGTAGCGACTGCGACACTTGCTCGCACAGCGCCTACCTGGTGCGTTGCGCCTTGCTGACCGGTTGCCAATACTGCTTTGGTTGCGTGGGGCTGTCCGGTAAAGATTTTCACGTGCTGAACGAGCCGTACGATCGCAAAGCGTACTTCAGCCTGACCGAGCGCTTGGCCAAGGAGCTTCGGTCGTGAAAGCCGTCGACCCCGCGCTCGAAACGCTATGGAAGCACGTGCTCGATCATTGGGACAACGACGCGGCCCACCACGCGTTCTTGGATTTTTGTCAGAGCCACGAAGTACTCGACGCTGCAGCCGTCCGCTATCGCGGCATGAAGGGCGATCGCGACCGCGGGCCGAGCGCCGAAAAGCGCCTGACCGCGGTGCTGATACTCGCGATGTCGAAGCTTGAAGTGAGCCGCTCCGAACGCAAGGCCGCTCCCAGCGCGTGGCTCATGCTCGTCTTGATCCTGTTCTTCTTGGGCGGCTCGCTGATCGTGCTCACGTACTTGCTGCGCACGTGATGTGAGGCGGATAGGGCGCGGCGAAACGCCGCTCGTGTCGCTTCGAAGAACTTCGCTCCGCCTTCGCCGTGATCGACCCAGATCCAAAGACAACGGAATAGTTAAGGGCTTCTTTGCGTTTCGCGATCACAGTCCGGTGTTATACAGAGCGCCGGAAGGAGGCTCTGACGATGAAACTTGCACTCTCGCTCTTGGCTCTCGGAATGGCACTTGGTTGCGGATCTGATCCGCCGCCTCCCGCAAAAACGCCCGAGGCGACGCCTGGCCCCGCCACGCCCGCCCCGGCTCCCATTGCCAACAACCCCAAGCCTGAAGACGACGCCAGCAAAGGCAACATCAACATCTCGGACGAGATCAAGAAGGCGTGCGGCATCAGTGATGCCGAGGCGTTCTTCGGTTACGACTCGGCCAACATTCGCGCGCAGGACAAAGCCGTGCTGGCCAAGCTTGCCACCTGCTTTACAACCGGCGCGCTCAAGGGACGCGAAATGCGTCTTGTCGGTCACGCCGACAATCGCGGTGAAGACGACTACAACATGCTGCTCGGGCAGAAGCGTGCGGACAACGTCAAGGGCGCCATCGTCGCCGCTGGCATGACCGCGGCCAAGGCGCTCACCACGTCACGCGGTGAGCTCGACGCTACCGGCGCGGACGAGGCTTCGTGGTCCAAAGATCGCCGCGTAGACATCGTGCTCGGCTCCTAGAAAAGCGCGCTACCGCTCTATGAATCCTACGGCTTCCAAGGCTCAGGCGCTCGACCCCATCCAGCTCGTGCTGGGGGCGTCGGGCGTCGTGCTGGTAGTGTTGGCGTTGCTCGCCGTGGCGTCCGTGCTGGTTTGGCTAATCTGGTTCTTGAAGACCGCGCAGCTGGGGCGGCTACGCAGCGCTGAGCGTCACTTCGAGCTCGAGGCCGAAACGGCCGAGCGCTCCAAAGACCTGATCGCCATGGCGTTCAAGCACAAGACCGCGCCCGGCGCGCACATCGTGGTGGAGATGTCGAAGCGCCATCACCAGCCGCTGATGAGCTCGGAACTCCTGAGCGCGGTTGCCAAGCGCGCATTGGCTACCGAGCAGCAGCGCATCACTACACTGATGCCGACGCTGTCGAGCATCGCCGCGGCTTCGCCGTTCATCGGCTTGTTCGGTACGGTCTGGGGCATCATGCAGGCGTTCTTGCGCATTGGCGTCGAGAAGAGCGCGTCGTTGCCGGTGGTGGCGCCCGCTATTGGCGAGGCGCTCATCGCCACCGCGGTCGGCCTAGTGGCGGCGATTCCGGCCACCATCGCCTACAACTACGTCGACAAGCGTATCGCGGACCTGCTCGACGAGGTGTCGGCTTCGGCCGAGGCTTGGGTCGAAATCCTGGCGCAAGATCCCGCGGACGGCTCACGCGCCGCGCCGCAGTCGGCCCATGGCTATCAGCGTCGGTAGAGGTAGGCGCGGCGGGTTTCGCGACATCAACGTCACTCCGTTGGTGGACGTGATGTTGGTGCTGCTGGTCGTGTTCATGGTGACCGCGCCGCTGCTCACGACGGGCCTGCGCATCGACCTACCCGAAGTCAAGGCGGCGTCGACCCCGGTGAAGGACGCCCGGCTCCTGGTCTCTATCACCAAAGAGGAACGCGTCTTGTTCGGGGAAGAGGACGTCACTTCCCACGTCGACGACGCGCTGAAGAACAGCGCCCGGGTGCAGAAAGAGCGCGAAATCTACATTCGCGCCGACAAGGACGCCCGCTATGAAATCGTGGCCAAGGTCGTGGCGGCGGCCCGCAACAGCGGCGTGGAGTCGCTCAACTTGTTGGTCGAGCCGGTAGTCGAAGACGCGCCCGAAGAGCCTGTTAAAACGAAGGCTGGCGCCAAAGCCGGAGCCAAGTGACGCCCGGCGCGCTCGAGCCGGTGTTCAAGGCGCGCGAGGTCGCCCTGGCCGGGCTGCTAGCGTTCTTGGTCGAAGCCGGCATCTTGCTGGTTTGGATCTACGCCGGAGCCGGCTCGGCGCACGTGAACGCGGCCGCCTTCGAACAACCAAAAGAGATCCCGATCTCCGTCAAGCCGGTGATGGACGACCTTCCGCTGCTCAAGCTGGGTGGCAAGAAGAAGGCGAAGCTGCCGGACATGTGGAAAAAGCAGGCGCCGGTGCAGCGCTTCGAAGAGTCGAGCGCGCCTTCGGCGAAGGCCAGCAAGTCTCCAGCCGCGATTCCGTCGTCCAAGCTGACGCCCATCGACGCCTCGGCGCCGCCGCCCGACGCTGAAACCGCCAAGCAGGTCGATCAGCAACTATTGGACGCGGCGCCGGACGCTGCGCCGACGGTCGAGGGAGAAGGCACGGCCGACGGCGTAAAAGAAGGTACCGAGGCAGACCCGCTGAAGGCGCGCGCCGTCAGCGCCTACCGCGCCAAAGTCATCAACTGGTTCGTGTCACGCTTTCATGCTCCCACCGAAATACCGTGTGAAGAGTTGAAGAAGTTGAGGGCCACCGTGCAGGTTCAAATCGGTGCCGACAGAAGCGTTGGCGCGTACACGGTCGCGAAACCAAGCGGCAATAGCGTGTTCGACGCCAAGGTCCGGTCCACGCTCGACGGCGTGCGGGGTGAAGAGCTGCCGCCGCCGCCCCCGCTGTTTCAGG
>JAYUYU010000427.1:0-2143 GCA_043752365.1 Myxococcales bacterium
AAGCGGTCGCGTTGGCGCTCCATGGTGCGGGTTGCCAAAATGGCCGGCACCGCGCAGGCAAAGCCGCTCAGCATGGGCACGAAGGCGCGCCCGTGCAGCCCCAGGCTCTTCATGATGCGATCCATCAGGTAGGCGACCCGCGCCATGTAGCCCGAGTCCTCCAGCAACCCGATGAAGAAGAACAACAGCAAAATCTGGGGCAAGAACACCAGCACGTTTCCCAGCCCGCTCAGCAGCCCCTGCGTCAAAAAATCGCGAAATATGCCGGCTGAAAGCTGGTCGGTGATGCCGCCGCGCAGCCAGCTGAAGACGTCTTCAATCAGCGAGATGGCCGGGTCCGACCAAGAAAACAGCGACTGAAACACCACCAGCATGACCAGCATGAAGAGCGCGAAACCCCAAACCGGATGCAGCAGGATCCGGTCGGCGCGCTCCGACAAACGCCGCTTCTGCGGGTGGCGGTCGAAGCGTCGATAGAGCGCGGGCAAGTGCTCGTCGATGAAGGCGTAACGCGCCGAGATGACTTCTTGGTCCAGATCTCGGGGGCTGGCACGCCGGAGCTGCAGCGTGGCCGTGCGCAGCGCTGGGTCGATCTCCGTCAACTCGTCGTCTTCTTCGATGCTGGTGAGCGCCCAAAGCGCAAGGGCGCGCGCCCGCTCGGGCGTGGAGCGGAGTGAGGTCGGTAGCGATTTTGCCAGCTCGTCCGCGTCGGCCAGCAGCGCCGGCGGGTAGACGATGGCCGAGCGTGGTTTGGGCTTTTCGACCAGCGCTCGCTCCATCGCGGCGAGCAGCGCGGAGATGCCGCTGCCACGTCGTGCGCTGATGGCCACGCACGGCACGCCCAGCAGTTGCTCGATGGCGTCCGTATTTGGCGGATTATCAGCCGCCTCGTCGATCATGTTCAGTGCGATGACGAGCGGCAGACCTAGCTCGGCAAGCTGCAGCGCCAAGTACAGGTTGCGCGAAAGCTGGCTGGCATCGGCCACAAACACGCACAAATCGGGCGCTGGGTGCTGGCCTTGGCCCAGCACGGCCCACAACGCCACCTGCTCCTCGGCAGAGCGCGCGCTGAGCGAGTAGGTGCCGGGCAGGTCGACGACTTCAACCGAGCGGTTGCCGTCCAGGCGTGAAGTTCCGCTGCGGCGTTCGACCGTGATGCCAGGATAGTTGCCAATGCGAGCGTTCTGCCCGGTCAGGCGGTTGAACAGTGTCGTCTTGCCAGTGTTGGGGTTGCCGACGAGCAGCACCAACGGCTGCGCGGCAGCTTCCTTCCTCTCGTGGCCGGCAGGCTCGGGCATGGCTTCGTGGCGAGTGCTGGTGCTGGCCAAGGGCTCGCTCAAATGCCGAGGTCAGGCGCCAGACCGACGCTCTTGGGCAACGGCTTCTGGACAGGGGACGCGCTGGCCAGCGCGACCTCGATCACGCTCGCTTCTGCTTTGCGGATCGACAGGCTCGCGCCTCGCACCAAAAGCTCGACCGGATCACCGAGCGGCGCGACCCGCACCAGCTCCACGCGGGTGCCCGGTACTAGCCCGAGCTCCATCAAGCGACGCCGGAACGCGCTTTCCCCGGTGATGCGCACCACCTCTACGACGTGCCCTGGCTGAATCTCGGTAAGCCGCATGGAACCTGTGACTGCGAGAAGACTAGCGGACTGAAAACGAATTTCAAATTCACGCGAGCTTGCGGGCACAAGGGCGGCACTTTATTCGGGAAATCGTCGCGCCCGCCGAGTGAATCGGGCCTCAGCCGGGGCCGGCCAGGCGAGCCTGCGCCTCGCGCACGCTGCGCCCAAGCGCCCGGGCGTCCGTGCTCTCGGGCAAGACACGCAGCACTTCGGTCAAGGCTTCCAGCATTTCGCGCGCGGTGCGGAAGCGGCGCGCCGGGTCCTTCTCGAGCACGCGGTGCACGGCGCTGGTGAGCGCCATCGGCAAATTCTTGCGCTTCATGCTGAGCATCGGCACCTTGGCTTCGCGGATTTGCGCCACCACGTCGACGTCGCTGGCGGCGTTGAACAAGCGCTCGCCAGTCAATGCCTCCCACAGCACGATGCCGACGCTGAACAAGTCGGTGGCGGGGCTGGGGGCCTCACCCATGATAAGCTCCGGCGCCAAGTAGGACAGCTTGCCCTTCACGATATTGG
>JAYUYU010000428.1:0-5712 GCA_043752365.1 Myxococcales bacterium
AGCTGCCAGGAGGTGCCGATCGAATGGCGCCGCCTGGTAGCTGTGGCGGCCTACACGTACATGCGCGACGGCGAGCTGCGCGTGCTGCGCTCCAACGCAGTCGACACCCAGCACCGGATCATCAATGTCACGGAGGCGGCCGACAGGCTCGGTGGCGCGGCCAAGACCACCAAGAGCAAGCGGGCCCGCCCGATTCCGATCGAGCCCGCCTTGACGCCCCTGCTGGAGGTGCTGCTAGCCGGCGGCTCGGAGCGCCTTCTGCCCTGGATGCCCACCCACATGAGCCGGACGCTTCGGCGCTGGCTCATGGTAGCTGGCGTCAACCGGCACGAGCTTCACCACGCCAGCCCGACGACGCGACCCATCCGCTTCCACGACCTGCGCGCCACGGGCATCACCTGGATGGCCGTTCGAGGCGACGACCCGCTGCGCATCATGCAGCGAGCCGGGCACGAGAACTTCGAGACGACGCAGGCCTACTTGCGGCTCGCCGACGCGCTACGGGTCGGCTTCGGCGACGTGTTCCCTGCCCTACCGTCGGAGCTGTTCGAGACAGTTTCGATCACGGGTTTCGATCACGAATCACCAGACAGCACGTTTCATGCTGATTCTGGAGCGGGACACGAGGCTCGAACTCGTGACCTCAAGCTTGGGAAGCTTGCGCTCTACCAACTGAGCTAGTCCCGCCAGGACTGGGCGTACCGTAGTGCTTGGCGGGGGTGGTTTCAAGCCTCTTGACCTGGGTGGGTGCCGTGGGTACTCGTAGCCGGCGAACCATGAAGATTGCTCGAGTCGAATCGCGGTGCGAATGCCAGGCCCACCTGGTTGCTGAGCTGAATGAAGCGCGCTCGGTCGTGCGCGGCTTCGTGGTTGACAGCGCGCGGGGTCGGGAGATTGCGGCGCCCGCGAATGCGACCAAGAAGATTGACGAGAAGCAGGTCGACGTCGGCTGGAGCTGCCCGATGTGTACGCGCAACACGTTGCGCACGTTCAACGTCGAGACGCTGTCGTACGTCTGAGTTTCGGCAGCGGGCGGTAGGTTGCGCGTTGGCGACGTTAGGCGGCTTTGCGCGTGCTGAGCGGCAAGCTGCCGCCGCCGCTGAGATGTGCGATCAGGTCACGCATGACCCGGGCGCGCGCGTGGTCGCGAGCGCGTTCGCGGAGCCAGAGCGCGTGCGCCAGAGCGCGGAAGCCTTCGTCTTTGCGACGTGCGAGGAAGCACGACAAGCCGTAGTGCACCCAGAGCGCAGGCTCGAATTCAGCGGCGAAGCAGGCTTCACGCAAGATCAACATCGCGCGACGCTCGTCACCGCGTTCTGACTGGCGACGAGCGCGCTCGACGGCACTGACTGCCGGGTTGCGGGGCTCTTTGACGAGGTAGCTCATGTTGAGCAGCCTCATTGCTAGAGCCGTGCCACGGCGTTTATAGATGTGGAGCGTGACCCCGGCTCGTCTCGCAGCGAGACAATCCCGAATCATTTCGGGCCGGCGCTCGGGTGGCAGCATGTGGTTTTCGGCCGAAATGCCCGGGTAGCCGGGCACCCGGTGGGTGATCCGCGAGTCGTGGTGCCTGCGCAACCGACACCCGCGACGCAGCACTCAGAGCGACGCGCGGTACAGCTCGAGTAGATCTGCCTCGGAGCAAGGCCGGGGATTGCTGCGGTGACACGCGTCTTCGAGGGCCTTTTTTGCCAGCGGCGGAAGGTGCTCCTCGCGCAAGCCCGAGCCCGCCAAGCCGCCGTTGATGCCAACGCGGGCACGCAGCGCAGCCACGGCCTTCACGGCGTCAGACTCGTCGCCCAGGAGCGCTGCGACGCGGCGCACGCGCTGTGGCACGGTGCTGGCGTTGAAGGCAAGGACGGCCGGCAAGCAAAGCGCGTTGGCTAGCCCGTGATGCAAGCCGTGCTCGCTCGACAGCGGATGGGCAAGCGAGTGACACGCCCCGAGGCCCTTTTGGAACGCGATGGCGCCCATCATTGCAGCTTTCATCATGCCGCCCCGCGCCGCCAAGTCGGTCGGTTCGGTCACGGCGCGCTCCAAATGCAACGCGCACAGCTCGATGCCGCCGAGCGCGATGGCGTCCGCCAGCGGGTGATCGCCCGTCGAAAGGTAGGCTTCGATGCAGTGCGTGAGCGCGTCGAAGCCGGTGGCGGCCGTCACGCCCGGGGGCATGGAAATGGTTAGCGCGGGGTCCAAAATGGCCGCTCGGGCCAGCAAGCGCGGCGAGAAAATCACGGTTTTGCGCCCGGTAGAGCGCACAGTCAGCACGCCGGAGCGCCCGACCTCGCTACCGGTGCCGGCCGTGGTCGGCACCGTAATCACGGGCGGCACGTTTGCCGGAACGTGCACGCCGCCGTCAATCGCGTCGTCGAGCTCTTCGAACGGCAGTTTACACACCGCACGCAGCGCGATGAGCTTGGCGGCGTCCATGGGTGAGCCTCCGCCGACCGCCACGACTGCTCCGGCGCGGTGCTCGGCGTAGGCCTTGGCGCCGTCTTCGATGTTTTGTTCGGTGGGGTTACCGTCGACGCCGGTGAACACGTGCGCGACGAGCCCGCTTTGTGAGAGCGCGTGCAGCGGCCCGTTCAACAGGCCAGCACGCTCGACGCCCAAATCGCTGACGACCAGCACGCGCGAAACGCCCAGCGCGGCGGTCTCCTGCCCCAGCCGTTGAATTTCACCGGCGCCGAAGATGATTTTGGTCGGAAAACTCCAGATGCTCATATGACCTCGAAATAGCGAGCCAGTTCCCAATCCGTAACGGCCTTGTCGTATTCGCGCACTTCCCACTCGCGCGTGCGCACGTAGTGGTCGACGAAAGCTTCACCGAACAGCGCGCGGGCGGCTTTGCTGCCGGCCAGGCGCAAGGTGGCCTCGCGCAGGCTGCGCGGCAGCTTGCCGGCGCCTTCCGCGCCAGCGTCGCCACGCGTTTCCGGCGGCAGCGGCAGAGCTTTTTCGATGCCCCACAGGCCCGCAGCCATAGTTGCCGCCATGGCAATGTACGGGTTCATGTCCGCCGCAGGTTGGCGATGCTCAATGCGGAGTGCGCTACCTTGCCCGATGCCGATTACCCGGCAGGGTGTGGTGCGGTTCTCGACCCCCCAGCAGGCGGTAAGCGGGGCCCAAACGCCCGGCACATAGCGTTTGTAGCTGTTGATGGTGGGCGAAACCAGCGCGGTCAGCTCCGGCATCAGCGCGACTTGGCCCGCCAAGTACTGCTGCATCAGCTTGGACATGCCGCCGGACTTGGCGTCCACGAACGCGCTTTGTTCGCCTTGCCACAGGCTTTGGTGCAGGTGACCGCTCGAGCCCGGCAGCGCGGCGTTCCACTTGGCCATGAACGTGACCGACACGCCGTGGCGATGCGCGATTTGCTTCAGCGCCACCTTGAACAGCGCGGCCCGATCGGCGGTTTTGAGGGCGTCGTCGAAGCGGATAGCGGCTTCGTACACGCCTGGACCCGTTTCGGTATGCAAGCCTTCGAGCTCGATGTCGAAGTCGCGCATGCCCTGCATGATGTCGCGCATCAGCTCGGCGTCCTGGCCGCTGCGCACCCAGCTGTAGCCGAACATGCCCGGGTCGAGCGGCGTGAGCCGCCGAAACGCCTTTTCTTGCAGCGAATCGCGCGTTTCTTTGAAGAGGTAGAATTCGTACTCGGCGCCGACCATTGGCCGGTAGCCGAGCTTTTCAGCGCGAGCAATCACGCGCCGAAGCAGGGAGCGCGGACACGCCGGGTGCGCCGAGCCGTCAGCCACTCGAAAGTCGGCCAGCATGGCCACGGCGCCTGGCTCCCACGGAATGTTGCGCAGCGTGGTCGGGTCGAGCAGGGACTGCACATCGGGGTAACCGGTGTGCCAGCCGGTCACCTTGGCGTTGTCGTACAGCACGTCGGCGACGTCCCAACCGAAGATGACGTCGCAGAAGCCGAAGCCTTTGCTCAGCGCCGACTCGAGCTTGTCCAGCGAGACGTACTTGCCTCGCAAGACGCCGTCGATGTCGAAGCCGCCGATCTTGGCGCGATCGACGCCACGGCCGCGCAGGCCCTGAACCAGCTCGGCGGCGGCGCGCTTGGCGTCGCCGTCGCTGTTCGCCGGTTTGGCGCTCTTGTTCGCCACACGGCGCTGCTTACGCTGAGCCATGGTCGACTTTTCTACCACGCCTTTCGTGGCTCACGCGGCTCAGTCTCGCTTCAATCGGTACAGGCAGAGGGCGACGCCCAGCACCATAACGAGGCCGGCTAGCACGCTCGTGCGCAGCGGCCCCAGCGTGAACACCTCGCCGGATACGGCCGAATAGATCTGATCCAAAATCGTCACGGCAATGGCGCCGCCAAGCACCACTCCGCCCGGCACCAGTCGCTGGACGAGGGTCGCGTCGGGATCAGCCGCCAGCTTGAGCTGAAAGGCGCGCGGCGCTTGCTCTAGCCTCATCTCGGGCAACGAAGAGTGCGGCGACGCGGCCCGGCTGACGGGCGGAACCGACAGCCGGGCTGGCGAAGCTGGCGCGACTGGCGGCACGGAAGTGGTGACCACGACGGGCGGAGGCGACACTGAGCGCTCTGTCACCGAGCCCGAGCCCCAGGCCGGCGGGTACGACGAGCGGCTTGGCACGGGCGTCCGCCGCGAAGTCGGCGGGTCCGACGTGCGCACCGCGGGCATGCCGCCCGAGCTCGCACGCCGAACGAAGGGATCGTTGCTGGGCAGATCCAAATCGAGCGACGGGCCCTGACCAAAGTCGCCGGTCAGCTCGTCCATGTCCAGCGGGGCCGCGACGGCGGGGCGCATGCCGCTGCTGCTACGCGGTGCGAGCTTTTGCGATGCCGGCGGGCGTGAAACCGGCGCCAAATCCAAGTCTGGAACCTCGAACGAGCCGCTGATGGCGGGCGGAAACGTCGGGGCTACCGGTAGCGGCGAAGCCGAGCGCAAGGCAGGCGCGGCGCTACCGACGGGCGCGTCGAGCGCGTGGCGTCCGGGGCCAGCGTGGATGGGCGGCGGAGGCGCAGTGGCGCTGGGTGGGCGGGCGCTCGGGCGGCGCGAGACGTCGACGCGCTCGACGCGCGTGCCCCCGCCCGGCTCGGCGCGAGAGTCCCGAGGCAAGCGCACCTCTTGCAGTTCACCCGAGGTGATACGCGCGGCCGCCAACAGCTCGTTCCAAAAGACACCCGCGTCGGCATAACGCTCACGCGGATCGAGCGCGAGCGCGAGCGCAAATACCAACTCGACCTCATCGGAAACGATGACGCCTTCACTCCCCGGGGTTGGACGCCGATTCGGATCGAGCACCGTGCCCATGATGGCCGCCGGATCGCCGTCGATGATCGGGTGGCCCACCAGGGCTTCGCAGAGCGTGAGCGCCAGGCCCCAAACGTCCGTCCATGGACCGGTTTGGCCGTAACGCTTGGGCGCCCATTGCTCGGGCGCGCCGTAAGCGGGCGTGAAAGTGGAGAAGCCGTCGCCGGTTTGGCTAGCCCGGCCAGCGACCTGGCTGAGCATGCTTTTGGCTTTACCGATGCCAAAATCCAAGATTTTGACGACCTCTTCGCCGGCCACGTTGGCGACGAAGATGTTCTCGGGCTTCAAGTCGCGATGCACGATGGAAACGGGGCCATCAGGCCCTTGAAAGTTGTGCGCGCGCTCGAGCGCCCGCGCGACCGGCGTCAGCAAGCGGACGAGTTTCTTGAGCGCCAGCGGCGCTTGGTTGTCGTCGCGACGC
>JAYUYU010000429.1:0-13760 GCA_043752365.1 Myxococcales bacterium
ATTCCCGGCGAAGTCACGGTGCCGGACGAGAGCGCCACCATGGTGCTGCTGGTCAGCCGTAAAGTTCCCGGCGAGAGCGTGTTCTTGTTCTCCCCCGACGGCGGCGTACCCGATTCGAGCGCGCATCCGTTTCGCGTCGTGCGCTTCGAGAACGCGACCGCAGGCCTGCTCGAGCGAGGGCCTATTGCGGTGTTCGGCGAAGGCCAATTCTTGGGCCAGGGCATGCTGGAGCCGCTCCCCCCCAAGGGCAAAGCCACCGTGCCGTTCGCGCTGGATCGCAGCATTGCCGTCAGTAGCGACCGACGGACTACCGAGCAAGGCGCGCGGCTGTTCCGGATCGAGGCCGGCGCTCTGTACATCGAGCGCGATAGCGTGACCAAGACCACCTACAAGGTGATGAGCGGCAGTGGCGAGACCAGCAAGCTCATCGTCCGTCACCCGCGCATGTCCAGCGCACGACTGTTCAAGCCGCCAGTCGGCACCGAAGACGATCTCGCAAGCTCGAGCGCGTTGGTGCCCATTCCACTGAAGCCGCACGGGCGCGCCGAGTTGGTGGTGGACGAGCGCCAAGCCCAGCAGCAAGCCATGGACTGGCTGCAGCCGCTGGCGGACGAAGCCGTGAAGGCCTACCTCGCGGATCCGCGCGCCGACCGGGGCGTGGCTCAAAGGCTGAGCGACGCCTGGACTTTGCGCGACAGCCTGAAGAAAGCGGGCGACCAGGTCAACGCGCTAGAAACCGAGCAGCAGGAGCTCGAAAAATCGTCGCGAGAGACGCGCCTCAGCCTGGAGGCCATCGAGAAGAACAATCAGGCCGCGGACCTGCGAGCCAAGCTCACCCGACGCTTGGCCGAGGTGACGACCCGGCTCGACCAGATCACCAAGAAGCTGATCGAAGTGCGTCTCGCCCTAGGAGAGGCCCAGGTCCGCTTCAAAGAAGCCATCCGCGACGTCAAACTGCCCGGCCCCCTACCGCCCAAGGAGTAGCCGGTCCGCGCGAGGTGGCAACGCTTCGGGTCTGCGGCTCGACCAACCTCCCCGCCACTCCCTAATTCACAGGGAGATCGGGAGATCGGGAGTGGTGCGAGGTCGCAATTTTTGTTTTGGAGCCCAAAAACAAAAATATTTCCTTTGAGTAAGCACGAGCGGTCGGACCACGAAGTGGCTCGCAGCTTCGGTGGCGGCAGCGCGCCCCCCCCATTCAGGGCTCGCACGACTCCCGATCTCCCGATCTCCCTGTGAATCTCGTGCTCGTGCTCGTGCGACGACACCGAGGGACGGCACGTCAGCTTCTGCAATCGGGGCCGAGACTGAACAGCGCAAGCTGGGACGCCCAATAACTCCAGGGGGAGGGGGTAGAGCCGGGGTAGGATTGACAGCCCCCTTGGCCTGAGTCAGATAGCCTCGCGCAAGGCTTGGATGACTCCGGAAAGCGTTCGAAGGATGTTGCTTGCGGCTTTACCCGACGCGGAAATCGAGCTCGTCGACCTGACGGGCACCGAGGACCACTATCAAGCGCGGGTCGTGTCGCTGGCCTTCGAGGGGAAGACGCTGATTGAGCAACACCAACTCGTGTATCGCGCTCTTGGTGACGCGATGCGCGGCCCCATCCACGCTTTAGCGTTGAAAACCTACACGCCCCAAACGTGGGCGAAAGTCTCGGGAGGCTAAGATTATGGACGACGCATTGAAGCAGCGCATCGAAGGCACGTTGGGTCAGAGCCGCGTGGTGCTGTTCATGAAAGGCTCCAAGCACTTCCCCCAATGCGGCTTCTCGGCCCAGGTGGTGCAAATTCTCAAGCAGAAGGGCGCCGAGTTCAAAGACGTGAACATCTTGGCCGACGCCGAGCTGCGCCAGGGTCTGAAGGAATACTCGAGCTGGCCGACCTTCCCGCAGCTGTACGTGGGCGGAAAGCTGGTCGGCGGTTGTGACATCGTCAGCAGCCTGAACGACTCGGGCGAGCTCGACACCATGCTCGCCAGCTCCTGAGCGGCCGAGCGGGCCCGATTGGGGCCGGGCTGCCGGCTCGTGGTACACAGCCGGCATGAGTCGTCGCCCCTTGATTTTGCTCGCCAACGACGACGGCTTCCGCGCGTCTGGGCTCAACGCCTTGCGCGCGGCGCTGCTGCCGCACGCCGACGTCATCGTGTGCGCGCCCGATTCCGAGCAAAGCGCCTCCAGCCACTCACTCAGCTTGCACCGGCCACTCCGGCTGTCGGAGCATGGCAATGGCGTGTTCTCGATCGACGGTACCCCCGCCGACTGCGTGTATACGGCATTCTTTGCGGGCACGCGCATTCTGCCGCGCCGGCCAGATCTCGTGCTGTCGGGCTTGAACCACGGCGCCAACCTGGGCGACGACGTCTTCTACAGCGGCACCGTGGCTGCGGCGCGCGAAGGGGCATTGCGAGGCGTGCCGGCGCTGGCGCTCTCCTCCGGCGCCACCGATGAGGCTCAGCGCGCCGCAGCTGCCAAGGAAGCCGCTCAGATCGCTTTGGCGTTGTTCCGCGCCCAGCCAACCGGGCCGTTGCTGTTGAACGTGAACATTCCGCCAGCCAGCCCTTGGCGCTACCGAGCGACGCGCTTGGGCGGGCGCTTTTACACGGATGAGGTCGAGTTTCGGAGGGATCCGCGTGGCCGCGAGTACCTGTGGCTCGGCGGTCCTGGCGTAGAGCATCGGCCGCTTTCGGGCTCGGACACCGAGGCCTACGACGCCGGTGAGATCGGCCTCACCCCGCTAGTGCTCGATTTGTGGGCGAGCAGCGGCACCAGTCACGCCGAGCAAGTCGTGGCGGAGCTGTCAACGAACCCGCGGTAGTGCTAAGTCGTCGGGCATGGCGACACGCAAGGGAAGTTTTGCCAAGGCGTCCAAGCCCGTGCCGGGTCGGCTTTCGCCCACGCCTCGCGGGGTCGATCCAAAGAAGCCCAGCGCGCTCAAGAGCGACCGCGCCGTGCCGGTTTCGCGCATCAGCCCCTTCGACTCGCTCAGCTACGTGAAGGCACTCATTCGTGAGGTGCCTGATTTCCCGCAACCCGGCGTGCTGTTCCGAGACATCACGCCGCTGCTGGCGGATCCAAAAGGCTTTCACATCGTGCTCGACGCCATCGCCCACCATTTCGTGGGCGAGAAGGTGGACGCGGTGGTGGGGGTCGAGTCGCGAGGCTTCATTTTCGGGGGTGCGCTCGCAGCGCGCTTGAACGCCAGCTTCGTGCCCGTGCGCCGCCCGGGCAAGCTGCCGTTCCGCACCGACAAGGTCAGCTACTCTCTCGAATACGGCGAGAACGAGCTAGAGATGCACCGCGACTCGCTGCGTGAGGGCGCAAGCGTCGTAGTCGTCGACGACTTGCTCGCCACCGGCGGTACTGCGGCGGCGGCGGGTGAGCTGGTGCATCGCCAGGGCGCTTTCGTGCTCGCCTACGCTTTCGTCATCGAGCTTGCCTCGCTGGGTGGTCGAGAACGACTGCTACCTACACCCTGCATCTCCATCATTCACTACGACTGAAACTCCACCCGTAAATCTCGGGGAGGTTTGGTGTGGAGGCGTGTTAGCCTAGTGGCTGGCGTCTGCTTGGGGCGCCGGGCTTTTTCCGCTTTGCGAGGTGCTTTCCATGGCTCGATCTTTCGTTTGGGCTGTCTTGGGTGGGTGTGTGTGTCTGTCGCTGTCGGCGGCGGCTTGTTCCGACGGCCCCGTCGTCCGGGATGAACCGAGCATCGGAGGCGACAACGGGCAGGGCGCCAACACCGGGAAGGGGGGCTCCAAGGTCACGCCCGAAGGGGGCTCGGCTGCGACCGCTGGTGGGGCCGGCAGCGACGTTCCCCAAGGCCCCGGCGTTGGCGAGGACTGTTCGGAGGCTACGGCCTGCCGCGAGGGTTTGAGCTGTAGCGCCGCTTCCGAGTGTGAGCCTGCGGGCGACAAGGCGGAGGGCGATGCTTGCGTACTCAGTGCCGAGTGCATGGAGGGGCAGTGCGTCGGGCGTCAGTGCGCCCCAGCGGGCGACGCCGTCAAGGGTGAAGCTTGTTCCGCGGACGCCAACTGCGGGGCGGGCTTGCGCTGCGCGATCATCGGACTTGGGCTGTCTTGCACGCCCGAAGGCAAGGGCGACTTAGGCTCGGACTGCGTTTCCAGCCCGGACTGTTTCGGCGGTTTGGCATGCCTGTCCAACAAGTGCAGCGTCCCGCCGCCCGGCTTGTCTTCGTTCGGTCAGCCGTGGACGGGCGTGGAATGCGCAACGCCCGTTGAAACCGACGTGAAGGCTTACTTCGAGGTTCCAGGCGCAGACGGCGCAGACGAGTTGGATTTTTTCCGTTTGCCGTTCCCCTCCGACGTGCGTAAGAGCAAAAATAGGCTTGATTTGAGCGGGTTTCCTACGCCAGGCTCAGCGCTGTTGGGTGTCGACCCCGTGCAGCTGTACGTCGACGCCATCACCGAAAACGACTCGGGTTGGGGCACGTATCCGACGGTCCTGTTCCGCTTCTCCGGCGCGTTCGACTTTGCGACGCTTAGCGTCGCCGCGCTGCAGTTCGTCGACATCACCAATCCGGCGAAGGCCCAAAGCGTTGGCTGGCGCCGCTTCTATACCGACGCGCGCACTAACTACATTTGCGACAATTTCGTGGCTGTGCAGCCGCCTTTTGGCAGCCCGCTCGAGCCTGGCCACACGTACGCGGTCTACATTCTGAGCGAGGCCGGTGACACCACCTTGCTGGGCCGCGCTGACGGTAAGCCTGTGGTCGCCTCGGACAACATGGCGGCCGTGCTGAAAGCCGCGGCCCCGGCCGACGCGAAGCTCAAGGCAGCGCACACGGCGTTCGCGCCGCTGCGCGCGTACCTGGCGGCTGAAAACGAGCCGGTGGCCAACGTGCTCACCGCGAGCGTGTTCACAGTGGGCGAGGTACGCAGCGCGATGGCAGACGTGGCGGCTGCCGTCGCCAAGGCCGACTTGCCGGTCGCAAGCGACTGGGTCAAGTGCGGCGGCGCCGCGGTTTCGCCGTGCCCCGACGCCGAAGGCGACCGCGCTTGTGGCGATGACGTCGACGGGTACGACGAGTACCACGCGCTCTTGGCCATCCCGGTGTTTCAGCAGGGCACGGCTCCCTACCTGACGGTCGCCGACGGCGGCGCAATCGACACCACGAAGCCACACACCGAAGAGGTGTGCATGTCCATCACGGTGCCCGAAGGCGCCGCACCTGCCGCGGGTTGGCCTGCGGTGGTGTTCGCCCACGGCACCGGCGGCAACTTCCGTAACCACGTGCGCGCCGAAGTCGCCGGCGTACTGGCCGCTGCAACGCCCAAATTCGCCGTCATTGGCATTGACCAGGTCGAGCACGGGCCTCGCCGGGGCGAGTCGACCGAGTCGCCCAACAACCTGTTCTTCAACTTCCTGAATCCAGCGGTCACGCGCGGCAATCCGCTGCAAGGCGCCGCCGATCAGCTCAGCGTGGCGCGCTTTGCCAAGGTTCTCGACGCGACCGCCGCGACCACCACCGGCTCGGCCATCAAGGTCGACGGCAGCAAGTTGTCCTTTTTCGGCCACTCGCAAGGGTCGACAGAGGGTAGCCTGATGCTGCCGTTCGGCGACGACTACAAGGCCGCGGTGCTGTCCGGCAACGGCGCCAGCCTGCGCGACGCCCTGCGCACCAAGAGAAAGCCCGAAGACATCGCCGCAGCGCTGCCGCTCGTCCTGCAAGATCCGGCCATGATCGACCC
Source organism: Myxococcales bacterium (assembly GCA_043752365.1). Lineage (GTDB taxonomy): Bacteria > Myxococcota_A > Polyangia > Polyangiales > Polyangiaceae > PMG-095. The sequence continues at coordinate 5,710 of JAYUYU010000429.1, forward strand.
GAACCTGGGCCCCGGCGTGACCATCAATCACCCCGTGCTTTCGCTGCTGCAACAATGGATCGACCCGGCAGATCCGCTCAATTTTGCCGCGTTGATTCGCACGCCTCTCACTGGCCACACCGCCAAGCACGCTTTCCAAACCTTCGGCATCGACGACAACTACAGCCCGCCTGTCACCATGGCGACGTTCGCGCTGGCCGGCGGTTTCGTGCAGGTGACGCCACACAGCAGCGCAAAGCCCGCGTACGACGAAGAAGAGTTCACGACCAAGTCCCTGAAGCCCGTCGCGGTCGGCTATAGAGCAGCCGCTAACGGCTTCACCCTGGGCGTGCGCCAATACGGCGCCCCAGCGGCCAGTGACGGCCACTTCGTCGTGTTCGACACCCAAGCCGCCAACGACGACGTGGTGCTCTTCCTAACGGGCGCCACCGGCCCCACGCCGCCCGTCATCGGCCAGTAGGCGTGAGGACCCAGATTTTTTCCAGGGAGACCGGGAGATCGGGAGTCGTGCGAGCCCAGACTTAGGGGGGCGCCAACGCGTATCGACGTTCGCGTCACGCTCAGGCATGGCGTAGCGATTTCTCAAGCTGTGACGCAGATGACGGCGCGGGCGCGGCGCCCCCAATGCACGCTCGCACGACTCCAGATCTCCCGATCTCCCTGTGAAATCTCGATCGTGTGGCGCCGCTCAGATGCTGGAACGGTTGGTGGCGACCATGACGAGGCGTTCGAAGCCGAGCGCGTTGCCGGCGGAGGGGGGCAGGCCTTCGACTAAGGACGCCAGGAACGGCTCGTCGAGTGGGTAAACGGTGCGACCGAGGGCTTTGCGGCGCTGGGCTTCGCTTTGCATCCGGCGGCGTTGTTCGACTGGATCTGTCAGCTCGCCGTAGGCGTTGCACAGCTCGACGCCGCCTACATACAACTCGGCGCGCTCGGCCACGCTGGGGTCGTCCGCGTGCGGGCGTGAGAGCGCGGCTTGTGAGATGGGATAGTGCGTCAAAAAAACCGGGCGTGGGCGTTCGGCCAGCGCTGGCTCGACGCGGGAAACGAGCAGCTCGAAATAGCGGTCTTCATCGCGGGCGGCCAGGCGCGCCGCGTCCTTGATGCCGGCGTAACGCGCGAAGGCTTCGCGCACCGTGATGCGCTCGAACGGTTTGCCCACGTTCACCTTGCGCTGGCCGAGCACGAACACGTCGTCTTCGCCCGCCAGGCTCCGCACCACGCTGCGCACCAGGGCTTCGGTGTCGCGCAGCACGTCTTCGAGCCCCGTGAAGGCCCGGTACCATTCGAGCATCGTGAACTCGGGCGCGTGCAGCGGGCCCTGTTCGTCCGCGCGGGCAACGCGAGCCAGCTGAAAAATGCGCGGCATGCCGCCGACCAGCAGCCGCTTCATTTCCAGCTCGGGCGAGGTGATCAGGTACTGCCCGCTGGCCGCCACGGCCTCCACGTGAAAGTCCACACCGGGCGCGGGTACCCGCAGCGGCGTCGAAACCTCAACGAAGCCGCGTTCGACGAAGAAGGCGCGCGTCGCTGCGGCGGCACGCGCGGCGTCGCGTAGCCGCTCGGCCTCGCCAGCAAAGACCAGCCGATAGAACTCACCGTGGGCCGTTGGCGTCGCGCAGGGCTGGCGCGAGACCAGCGCACCGTGCGTGAGCCGCTTTGCCGCAGGGCGCCCCGACACGACTACCAAATCGCCGGGCTGGGCGTCGCTGGGGTGTTTCATCTCCACCGCTACGCGCGCGAAAGCGTCGGCGACGACCAGCAGCGTGCCCTCGACGTTGAAGACTCGACCCGCTACCTCGACTCGCTTGCCCGGCGTGGCCACGCCGCTGCCGAGATCGCTGGGTGAAAGGCGGACCAAGTCAGCCGCCGAACGCTCGCACCGCGAATTCGGCGATTTGCGAGCCCATCCAGGGCCCGGTGGCGACCAGCACCGCCACCACGACCAGCAGCCGTGGCAAGTGCCCGAGCGTATGGTCCTGAATTTGCGTGGCCGCCTGCAGCACCGAGACCACGAGCCCGATCAGCGCGGCGGCCGCGACCACTGGTAACGCCACCGCCACCGAGAGCAAGAGCGCTTGCTGACCGAGGCTGGTGAGGTCACCCAGCGCGGGCATCAGCCAGCGCCGCCCGCTGCGCCACCAGCACCTCCGTCGACGCTGGCCGGCGTGCCGGCTGCGCCGCTCATGCCACCGTCCCCCGTGCCTGGGGTGCCGGCTGCGTTCGGCACGCCGCCGCTGCTTTCGCCAGCTGCACCGCCGATCGGACCGCTCGCGCCACCGGCCGCCTCGCCCGCTGCGCCTGCGCCACCGCTAGTGTTGCCCGAGCCCCCCGAGCCCCCCGAGGTCGGAACACCGCGCGCGCAACGCTTGTCGCTCTCCTCGTTGGCTGCTGGGCAGCAACGATCGGTGATGTCTTCGGCCAGGTCCCCCTGCTTCACGCAGCTGAGCCCGGCGTCGCAGTCGGCGTCGCCGTTCTTCGCGCTGTCGCAGCGTTCGCCTTCGCCTTGTTGCGAGCAACCAGGCGCGACCAGCACGGCCAGGGCAGATACGAACGAGAAGGCGGCGAGGGAACGGAGCACGGAAGGCATGACGAGCGGTGTCCTAACACCAAACTCCGCAGGTTTGCAGGGATTGTTTCGCGTTTTACCCCTCGGCGAGCCGAGCGTCGTGCGACTTTTTCGGGTTGAACCACGATTTTGCGCCCGGCCTCGCCGCGTCAGCGCCCGTCTAGCCTTCGCCGCGCTGGCGCCCTTCTTTGGCTTCCACGGCCGCCGAGAATACCCGGACGTACGAAACCGCGCTCGAGACCGAGAAGATCAGCGATGTGTAGATGAGCGCGCGCCCCACGTAGACCAAATCGACCATGCCCAAATCGATGCCGGGCAGGCTCAGGTGGTAGGGGTAGCCCAAGATTAGCGCCAAAATGCCGATCATTTGCAGCGCCGTCTTGCTTTTGCCGTCGTCGCCCGCGGCGATGACCACGCCTTCGCTGCTGGCGATGCCGCGCAAGGCCGTGACCGAAATCTCGCGGGCGAGCAGCACCGTCACGGCCCATTCGGGGATGCGACCCATGGGCACCATGTAAATGAGTGATGCCATCACCAACAGCTTGTCGGCGAGCGGGTCGAGGAACTTCCCGAGCACGCTGACCACGTTCATTTTGCGGGCCAGGTAACCGTCGAGCAGATCGGTCAGCGCGGCGCCCGAATACACCAGCGCTGCCAGCACGCAGTCTTCGGGGGTGCCGCGGTCCAGCAGCAAAATCACGATTGGAATCGCGAACACGCGCCCAAACGTGAGCAGGTTGGGTAAGTTCAGCGCGTCTTGGCGCAATGAGCGCCGGCGGCGCTTGCGCTCACCCAGAGGGTTCTCGGGCTCGAAGCCGTCGTCGTCTTGTTCGCTCATCGCGTCAGATCCAAGAGCAAGGCGCCTTCGCCGCTGAAAGCTACGGCACCGGGCAGGCGTCCTGGCGCGGCGTCGGTTTCGACGGCTTGCCCGAGCAGGCGCCCAGTCCAGCCAATCACGTCGTCCACGCGCACGACCGCTTGCGTCTCTTGCCCCACGCTCAGCGCCGAGACGGGGCCGTGTGTCTCCAGCACGGCAAAGCCTTTGCCCGACAGCTGCACCATCGCGACCGGCTCGCGGCCGCCCGCGGCAAGGCGGCCGTTTTCGTAGCGGACGGTGCTTTCGAAGGCCAGCAGGCTCGCCTCGCGCACGTACACGAACTCATCGGCCAGCTCGAGCGCCCACAGCGTGCGCTCGCGGCCGGCGATGATGACGGCGCGCGCCGCGCCTTCGTAGCCGTGCCACACGTTGGAGCCGGCACCGAAGAGCTCGCCGGTTTCACGCCCGCGAAGCCTGCGCATCAGCGCGGTGGGCGCGATGGCGGTGCCGGTGAACACGACGCTGGACAGCACGTCCGAGCGAGCCGCGAAGCCTTCGCGGGTCACGCAGGTGCCGATGCGGGCGCCGGTGACCAGCACTTTGTTGGGCGGCTCCGGAAAAGCGAGCCCACCCTCCGATGCGAGCGCGCCAGACGTGGCTTGGGGCGCACTCCGCGAAGGCGGCGGCACACTCCGCGAAGGCGGCGGCACCGAGTCACGCGCGAGCTCGGACGGGTCGGAAATGGCCGGCACCGCGGGACCCAGCCGCCCCACGAGCGACGGCATGCGCTGCTGCCGGGGTAAAGGCGGCACCGAGGCGTCCCCCAGCTCGACGGCGCGCCAGCGCCCCGAGCGGGAGGCATCCGCATCGTCTTCGGCCAAGGCCCGTGAAAAGCCGCCTTCACGGCCGTCCAATTCTTGCACGGCGTCGGCTGCGGCGAGCCGCACCTCGGCGCGCTCAGGGTCGACAGGCTCGGGTTGGTGCGCCGCTTGCGCTTGCTCGCTGAGCAGCCGCCGCATGCGCCGGGCAAGGTTGGGCTGGCCGGCTCGTTCGAAGGCGGCCTCGGCCTTGGCCAGCTCGCCCAACCGCTCGAACGTCAGCCCCAAGTAGCCCCAAGCGCGCACGTGGTCCGGTACACGCTGAATGACCTCGTCCAACACGTCGCGCGCCAGGTGCATCTGGCCGGTCTTCAGGTAACACAGGCCCAGGTTCACGCGCGGGCTCACCTCGTTCGGGCGGTCTCTGATGATCTCTTCGTAAATGCCGATGGCGCGCGGGTAGAGCCCCAACCGAAAGTACACGACGCCGAGCAGCCCCTGGCCCTCGGTGTCTTGCGGCTGCAGCTTGAGCGCTCGCTCCAGCTCTTCTTTTGCCTGCGGGACGCAGTTGTCCTGCAACAGCTCGCTGCCCCGATACAAGTGATAGAGAAAGTCCTCACCGTCGAAGCTGCCCGCCGAGGGCGGCATTTCGGAGTCGGACTTGGGTGGGGCCAGGCGCGAGGAACGCGAGCTGAGGGGGCCTTGCGCCGCGCGCTGCGAAAGAGGGCCGCCGGAGCCCAGGGCAGGATCGGAGTCGTCACCCATTGCGTGGCCGCAGGCTACCTTGAGGCCTAAGCCGTAGCTTGGGTTTTCGCCGCCAGCACTGCCTCGTCCAGGGAAAAGCGCGCCTCATGCAGCGCCCGCCCCACGATGGCGCCCACGATGGCCGAGCCGGCTTGGGCGAGCGCGGTCAGGTGGGCCAGCGTGCCGACGCCGCCGCTGGCGATGACGGGCACGCTGGTCTCGCGACTCAAGCGCGCGGTCGCCTCGATGTTCGGTCCAACCTCGGTGCCGTCGCGGTCGATGTCGGTGTACAGCGCCGCGGCCAAAGCGTGCTTCGACAGCTCGCGGACCAAGTCGCTCGCCAGGCGCTCGGATTGGTCGAGCCAGCCGGCCGTCGCCACTTTGCCGTCGCGCGCGTCGACCGCGATGATGATGCGGCCCGGGTACGCCAGCGCCGCTTGCTCGATAAGGTCTGGCTGCTTGAGCGCCGCGGTGCCGAGCACCACGCGCTCGACGCCCAAGTCAAAGTAGCTCTTCACGGCGTCGAACGAGCGCACGCCGCCGCCAACCTGCACGCCGCTACCGAAGGACTTAACGAGGCGCGTCACCAAATCGCGCTGCACGGCGTGGCCGGAGCGCGCGCCCTCCAAGTCGACGACGTGCAAGCGCTTGACGTGCCCGGCCCAACCCGCGGCCAACACCGGCGGATTGTCGTGATACACGGTCACGTCTTCGTAACGCCCCTTCAGCAGCCGCACGGCCTTGCCGTCGAGCAAATCGATCGCCGGAATCACTTCCATGGCGGCCGCTTACGACACTTTCATTGGGTTAGGAAGCGCCGGAGCAGCGCGATCCCAGCGGCTTGGCTTTTTTCGGGGTGAAATTGCGTAGCCGTGACGTTGTCGCGGCTCACGGCGGCCGTGACGACGTTGGTGCCGTGCTGCACGGTGGCTTTCACGACGTCGGGCTCCGTGGGCACGGCGTGAAACGAGTGCACGAAGTAGACGTAAGCGTTGGCGCCGCCGGCGGCCTCCAGCAGCGCATGGCCGCCGTTCTTCAGCTCGAGCGCGTTCCAGCCCATGTGCGGGATCTTGATGTCGGCGCCGCCGACCAGCTTGTTCACGCTGCCTTTGAACCAGCCGAAGCCGAGCGCGCCGGGCGCTTCTTCGCTTTTCTCGAACAAAATTTGCAGGCCCAAGCAGATGCCCAAATAGGGCGAGCCGGCGCGTATTTTCTCGAGCACGCTTTCACCTAGGCCGCCCTGGCCGAGGCGCGCCGCGGCATCGCGAAACCCGCCTTGCCCGGGCACGACCAGCCGATCGGCCCCGCGCACCACTTCGGGCGCGTCGGTGCGCACGACCTCGGTGCCGGCAGGCGCTGCAGCGCGCAGCGCCTGCACCACGCTTTGCAGGTTGCCCATGCCGTAGTCGACGACCGCGACCCGCGTCGTCACACCAGCATTCCTTTGGTCGACGGCACGCCGGGCGCCCGCGGATCGAGCTCGGTCGCCATGCGCAGCGCCCTCGAGAAAGCCTTAAAGCTAATCTCGACGATGTGGTGCAGGTTGTGGCCCTCGTGCAGCACCATGTGCAGGTTGGCCTGCGCGCTGCGCGCAAAAGCCTCGAAGAAGACCTCGGCGAGCTCGACGTCCCAGCTGCCGATTTTTGCTTTCGGCATTGGCACTTTCCACACGAAATAGGGCCGCCCGGACAGATCCACAGCGCAGGTGACCAGCGCTTCGTCCATCGGCAACGTGGCCGAGCCGTAGCGGCGAATGCCCTTGTGGTCGCCGAGCGCCGTGCGCACGGCTTCGCCCAGCACGATGCCGATGTCTTCGGTGGTGTGGTGACCGTCAATCTCCACGTCGCCCACCGCCTTCACGGTCAAGTCGACGGCGCCGTGGCGCGCAATTTGGTCGAGCATGTGTGAGAGGAAGGGCAGGGGCGTATCGATGCAAGCCTGGCCGGTGCCGTCGAGGTTCACCTCGACAGTGATCTCGGTCTCGCGCGTCTTGCGCGTTATTTTGGCGGTGCGTGCAGTCATTTCAGATCCTCGATTTTCCACAGCCCGCGCTCACGCACCAGCTCGACCGAGCCACCGGCGCCAAAGGCCAGCGTGGCGCGATCTCCGAACAGCTCGACCTTCGCGGTCGGCAAAGAGGCTTTTAGCGCGCCGGTCAGCCGGTCCATGTCGGCGCGTTCTTCACCTTCCCAAGCCTTCTTCAGCTCGGCGGGCGTGAGGCCCTCGCGTTGGTCCTCGGGGACGAACTTGAGCAGCACGTCGAAGCGACGGTTCTCGTACGCTCGCAGGAACGCGCGCACGGCGGCTTCGGGGGTGCGTTGGCTGTACAGGTCGATGGCGGAGGCGTCGACGTGCCAAGCGCCCTGTTCGTAGACGAGCAAGATGGACGACTCACCGTCCGGCCCCGTGACCGTCGCAGTGACTCGCGGGGCAGCCGCTTGAGGCCGGCGTAGGCTCTGAGCGAGCTCTCGCGCTTCTTCAGGATTTTCCTTTAAGATGCGCTGAAACTGTTCGAAAGATATGGATTTTTTCGATTCAGCGCTGAGCAGCGTGTAAGCCTCGGCGGAACGACCGCCTTCGACGGCCAGCGAGTAGTCGTGCAGCACCTTTTCCGGGTTGGCGCCCGCAGCACCGCCGCAGGCAGGGGCCAGTCCGACCAAAAGAAGCAGTTGCGCGCCACGTCGCATAGAGGCCGGGAATTACCACACCAGACGCCCCCTCGCGACTTCCTGCGCTACCCGTGCCCGTGCCCGACGGTCCGTGAAGCATCGATTCGCGGTCATTTTTTTGGAGGCCTCGTCTGCGCGCGCAGCTGCGCGCGGCGCGCGCGGGCCGAGCCCGCGCCAGGAACCTTGGCCTATCAAACAGACCCGGACGGAAATTGCAGGACCATCGGGCACGGGCACGGCACGGGCACGGGCACGGGCACGTTTGGGGAGAGAACGGAGCTGGACGTGGGCGTTTGCGGTAGTACTGTGAGGATTATGCGTGGCGGCGAGCGGCCAGGTGAGCCCGAGCAGATCCTGATTCTGCCCTTGCGGAATTCCGTATTGTTTCCGATGTCGGTGGTGCCCATCAACGTCGGCCGGCCGCGCAGCGTGCG
>JAYUYU010000430.1:0-13741 GCA_043752365.1 Myxococcales bacterium
CGCTTGGTCGTGGCCCAGGCCGAAAACGCCAACCCGCTTTATCGGGCCTGGAGCGAAGGCAAGCGCACCGTGACGGCTATTCAAGCCAAGCCGACGCAAGCGACCGCAATTCAAATCGGCAACCCGGTCAGCGCCCCGCGCGCTATTCAAGCGCTGGACGAGCTGAACGGCATCGTCGAGCAAGCCAGCGAAGAAGAGCTGTGCGAAGCCGCCGCGCGCGCCGACCGCACCGGCATGTACACCTGCCCGCACACGGCCGTTGGCCTAGCGGTGCTCGAAAAGCTGGTGAACCGCAACGTGATCAAGAAGGGCGAAAAGGTCGTCTGCGTGTCGACCGCCAACGGCCTCAAGTTCACCGAGTTCAAGGTGAAGTACCACGAAGGCTCGATCCCCGGCGTCACCGGCAAGCTGAAAAATCCGCCAGTTTTACTGCCGCCCAGCTTCGACAAAGTCGTCGACGCGATCAGCCAAAGATTTGGCTGATCGCAGCTTGGTTTAGCTGCCGCGGGTGCTGGGGGGCGCCCCGCGACCATTGCATTCAGCGGCGCAGCTGGCGCTCGGTCTCGCCGAGTTTTCTTCACTACGGTCCTCTCGGGACGATCGCGATCTGCTCACGCCAAGGTTGGGCGACCGCGATCCAGCTCACGCGCTGAAGCGCGTTCGCGATTCCATTCTGGCGACCTTCTTCTGGCAGGCCGTGTCCCGGGCCGCCTAGCTGGGCGGCCTCGCCACGAACGAAAACTCGGCCTACCTGCCACGTCGCTGCGCGTCGATGTGCGGCTCGAGCGGTTCACAGGGAGATCGGGAGATCGGGAGTCGTGCGAGCCCAGATTTGGGGGGGCGCGCTGCCGCCCGCGACCTGAAAACCCTTCATTCCCGCAACCTGAAAGCCTCGACTGCTCGCTCCCGGGGAAATGATTTTTTTGGTTTTGGTCCTCCAAAACAAAAAATGCGTTCTCGCCCCTCGCACGACTCCCGATCTCCCGATCTCCCTGTGAAAAAATCTGGGGACTGACGGCGGAGCTACAAAACGCACAACGCCGTACGGCTTGGGGCCGCACGGCGCTGGTCGGGTTGGGGACGGATTAGAACGTGTAGCGCGCGCCGGCGCCGGCGCTGGTGGGCGAGGCGTAGGGGGCGACCACGAGCTTGGCGCGCTTGGGCAGCTTGTGCAGGGTGGCTGCGGCAGGTGCGGAGGAGTCGTCGCTGGTGAGCAGCACCACGCCGGTGACGCCGAGCGTGATGGCGACGCCGAACGCCATGTCGGCGATCAGCGCGTTGCGTTCGGTGTCGTCGGCGGCGCTGCCGGTCGGCTTCTTGTCGAAGTCGTTCTTGGCGCCGAGTGCCTTGATGCCGAAGATGGTGCCGACGACCGCGCCAGCGCCTGCGATGCCGAGCGTGATGTACGCCGGAACCTTGCTGCGCGGCGGGGGTGGAGGCGGAGGCGGAGGCGGAGGCGCTTCCACGACCGGCGGTGGTGGCGGTGGTGGCGGTGCTTTGGCGACCAGCTCTAGCTTTTGGTCACTCGTTTGGCCGCCTTTTACGTCGACGTCGAGCTCTTTGGGCTCGAAGCCTGCGGCGACTAGCGTGATTTTGTGCGGGCCGGGCGCTAGCTTCAGGACCGTCGGGGTTTCGCCGGGTTGCGGCGTGCCGTCGACCGAGATGGTGGCACCGGCCGGCGTCGTGAAGATGCTCACTTCGCCGACCTGCTTCGACTTCAAATCGGCCAAGCGCGCCTTGGCGTCGTTGGTCTTTTCGTCGCCCAACGAGGCAATGCCCGGATCGGCCAGCAGGTTGTCGTACGCCACGATGGCGTCGTCGGCTTTGCCTTGGCCGTCGATGGACTTGGCGGTCCAGTACGCGGCCTGGGGCGAGGGGATGAGCTCGTTGGCCTTCGAGAAACCGGCGTAAGCCGCCGCAAAGTCGCCAGCTTTGAAGGCGGTGTCGCCTTCGCCGTAAGCCTTGCGGGCGGCGTCCTTGGTTTTCTTGTCTGGCGGCTTGGGCTTGTCGGCGGGCTTGGCCGCGACCTTCCCATCCTTAATGGCGTCGGGCTTGGCGGCCTTGGCGTCAGCGGGCTTGGCGTCCGTCTTCGGAGCCTCCGCCTTCATTTCCGCGGGCTTGGCCTCGGGTTTGGCTGGGGCTGCCTTTTCTTTGGCAGGGGCCACGGGGTCTGCCGCGAAGGCAGGAAGGACGCTGGCGCTGACGAGCACACCGGCGGTGACGGCTGCCACGAAGCGCGGCAGCAGGGGGTGACGTGACTTGTTGGACATTGAGCCTCCGGCTGCCCTGGGGGGCGCCGTCCGGAAGGCTAGACCGGCCTTTAGCCCCCCGACAAGCCCCGAGAGGGGCGCAGCGCGTTAAGGCTGGCCTATAGTCCCGTGGCGCTGATCGCCCATGACGACAATTGACTCGAAAGACCCCTCGCAACTCAGCGAGGGCTCGAGCGCGGCCGGGGGAGCTGCGGACCACCTGAAAGGGCACTCTGTCCAGGAGGCGGCGCGTCGAACGCTGCCGCCGCCGGAGTGGGGAGGCGATGGGCCGCGCTCCGCCGGCTCGCTGGCGCTCGAACGTTACGACCTCGACACGGCGATTTCACGCCGGGCGGGCCCACGCGCAGAGCTTGCTGCGCTGTCGGCCAAACTACAAGCGGCGAGTCGCGCGGGCAGCGAGCACGAGGAGCGCGCGTCGGCGGCTGCGTTGTCGCGGGCGTTGGCTGCACGCGGCACCGAGCTGGACGCTGCGACGCGTTTTGCACGTCGGGCGCTGCTGTTGCTCGAAGAGCCGCTGCTGCGTGAAGAGCTGTCCAGTTGGTTCACCGGGTTGGGCGAGCCGCTGTTGGCGGCGGCCACTTTGCGTCCGCTGCTCGACTTGCCTGGCGCCGACGTGGCTGGGCTGTCGTCGCGCATTGGTCTGTTGCTAGCGCGGGGCGGCGACGCGCGCTCGGCACGCGAAGCGCTGACAATGGCCGCGCGCGAGAAGCCTAGCGACGCACAAGCGGTCGAGCAGCTGGCGGCCATAGCTGCCTGGAGCCCGCACGTTTCGCCCGAAGAATCGGCGCAGGCGTACCTGGACGCGGCCGAGCGACGTGAAAGCCTGGGCGAACGTCCGGCGGCGTTCGAGAATTTGATCCGCGCCTTCGAAATGGCGCCGCATTTCGGCCCGGCCGTCGAGCGGCTGGCGCAAGCGCTTTCCGGTCGCGGTCGCGTCGGCGCGGCCGACGAAGTCAGGCGTGAGCAAGCCCGCGCGTTGCCCGAGCAGGCGCGCGCTATTCACCTGCGACGCCTGCGCGACGCGCTGCGCGACGGTGATTTGCCACGCGCCGTGGGGGCGGCGTTCGACGCGCGCCTCGACGCCGAGCTGGACTTGAAGAGCGTGCTCTCGGCCATCGAGCGCAGCGGCGAGCCCGGCCACGAAACCTCCGTTGGCTTCGACGAGCTGCTGGAGCGCGTAGGCATGCACGAGCTGTTCGCGGCGCGGCTCGAGCTGGGCTGCGACTTGTTGGCGGGCAGAGAGCGCGCGCGCGCCCGGCTGGCGCTGGGGCGTTTGTACGGCGGTTCGCTGGGGCGTGCGGACCGCGCGGTGGAGTGCTGGCTCGACGCGTTGGTCGTGGAGCCTGGCTCGGCTGTAGCCAAAGAATCGCTACGCGCGCACGCCATTTCCACGCGTGATTTTTCGGCTTTGGTCGAGGCGCTGGTCCGCATCGGCGAAGGCAAGCCGCAAGGTCACGCCGAGGAACGCCAGGCTTGCCTGCGTGAGCTGACGTCGATCGCCGAAGAGCGTCTGAACGACGCGGGGCTGGCGTCATGGGCGCTCGAACGGCTGGCGGGCGACGGGGACGACGAGGCACAGCGCGATTTGGCGCTGCGCTTGGCCCCGCAGGTCCAGCGCGAAGACGAAGCGCTCGAACAGGCGCGCGGCAAGCTAGTCGGCGCCCAAGGCGAGGAGCGGCTGGAGGTGCTCTCGCGGCTGGCCGCCGTGCTGTCCGGGCGACCCGGTCAGGCGGCGGAGTACCTGGCCGTGCTGCGCGAGTTGACGCAAATGGTGCCTGAAGAGCGCGGCTATCAGCTGGCGTTCGAGCGAGTGCTGACGCGTCTGGGGCGCATGGACGAGCTGGAGTCGCACCTGAGCGTGCTGGCCGAGCGCGCGACCTCGGAACTGGACCGAGGGCGCTTGCGGCTGGCGCTTTCGAGCGCGCGTCGGCGCCGCGGCGATCTGGACGGCGCCTTGCGTGAGCTTTCGCCCCTGCTAGACGACGCCGCCGCTCCGGCCCCCGTGGCGTGCATGGCGCTGCTGTTGGCGGCGCAACGCGGCGTCGAGGCGGTGCGCGCGCGCGCGTTGCTGCGCGTAGCCGCCGGGCTCGCGCCCTCGCTGCGGGCGGTGCTGGGCAGCTTGGCGGCCGAGGCGCTGCTCGACGGCGGCGAGGTCGAACGCGCGCGCGTGGCAGCCGAGCAGGCTTCGCACGCCGACCCCTCTTTGGCGCGACCCGTCGCGGTGCGGGCGCGCGTAGGCCTGCTGCACGGCGACCGCGCCGGCGCCGATGCGTTGGAACGAGCGATGGGCGTGGTGGTGCCGCGGGCAGCCGCTTGCCTGGAGCTAGCGAACGTTTACGAGCGACTGGGCGAGGACATCTTGGCGCTGGCCTGGACTCAGCGGCGCATCGCGCTCAGGCCCGGCGATCTGGAGGCCGCTCGTTCGCGCCTGTCGCGGATGCGAAAGTCGGGCGACGGGTCGAGGCTGGCCGACACCTTGGCCTGGCTGCTCTCGCAGCATCAGCCGCTGAGCGAGCTGTCGGACGACGTGGCCGAAATTTTGCGCGAGCTTACACCGACCGAGCCGATGCGCGCCGGGGCGCTGGCGCGCCGCGCGCTCGACGTGATGGGGCCGCGCAGCACGCGCCTGCGCGACGCGGTGTTGGCCGTCGCCGATACGACCGGCGAGCGCGGGCTCGGCATTGCGGTATTGGAGCGTTGGCTGTCGGCGGGCTCGCCCGGCGCCGAGCGCCCCGCGCTATTGCTCGACCTGTCGCGGCGTCGGCGCGCGGCCGGCGACGCCGACGGCGCCGCGCGGACGCTGCTGCGGGCGGTCAAAGAAGGCGCGCCCGCGCCGGAGGTCTTGGCCGAGCTGAACAGTGCGCTACCCACGCGCAGCTCCGACGGCGATCTGGCCCTGCTCGAAGCGCGCGCCGAAGCGCTCAGCGCGCACCCCGAGGCCGACCAAGCCGGCACCGCGCGTGCCTTCCGCGAGCTGGGCGCCGCGCTGTTCGACTTGGCTTCGGATCAGGAAGGCGCGCTGCGCGCCTGGGAGCGCGCCATGGCGCTCGACTCGGAGCGTGGGCCAGAGCTGTTCGCCGCCGACGTGACCGCCTTCATCGGGCACGACGCGGCCTTCCGGCGGCTCAAAGCGCTGTCGGTGTCGCGTAGCGAGCCCAGCCAAGCGGCCAGGTTGCTGGCTGTGGCCGCGGGGGTTGCGCTGTCGGCTGGCCGCATGCAGGACGCGTTCGAGACGGCAGCGCGCGCGCTGGAATTGGATCCGGCCCGCTCGGACGTGCTGGCGCTGGCCGAACGCACCGCAGGCGATGGCGAGATTGACGCTTTGGAGCGCATCTACGACGGCCTAGCCAGCGCCACGCTGGGGCGTTACGGCGAGCGGGCTGTGCACTATCGGGCGGCGCGCCAGTTCGAACGGCGCCGCGAGACGAGCCGCGCGTTGCGTCACGCCATCTCCGCGTTCGAAGCCGTGCCGTCAGAGGGTGTCGCCTACGTGACCATGGCGCGCTTGGCCGAGCACGCCGAGGGTTCGGGCGACGTGGTACGGGCCATCGAGCGCGTGGCCATGGCCAACGCCTCGCTCGAGCTGCGTGCGGCCTGGTTGCGCCGCGCGGCGCTGTTTGCCGGGCCCAGCGAGGAAGGGCAACGCCAGCGCATCGACGTTTTGTTGCGTGCGCTGTCGGTGCGCGGCGACGCGGAGCTGCTGCGCTCCTTGGCGGAGGCCTGCGCGTCGCTTTTGCTCACCGTGCCCGAAGAACGCGAAACGTTGTTGCTGCGCTTCTCGAAGGCGGTTGAAAGCCTGCTCGGCAAGGCCGACGGTCCCGAGGGCGCGCGCATGGGCATTGCCGCCAGCAGCGCCGCGCTGGTCACGTTCGCCGCGCCCGACCTGGCGTTGAGCGCCCTGGGGCACGCCTACGGCAGCGACGGCGACTTGGAAGAGTACGCATCACTGTTCGACGACGTTGCGTCGCTCGCGCGCTCGGCCAAGGCGCCCGCCACCGTGGCGAAGCTGATCGAGCTTTCTGGTCAAAAGTGGAGCGGCGCCGGCACCGCCTTGCTGGAGTTGGGCGGTCGCTTGGCGGGAGCGCTGGGTGACCAGCACGCGGAGGCGCAGCTTTTGGTGCGGGCTGCCTGCAAAGAACCCGAAAAGACCGAGCTAGTGCGACGCGCCGAAGCGCGTGCGCGCGCCGTCGGCGACATGGCGTTAATCGAAGCCGTGCTCGAGGCGGTACCGCCGCGTGAGCGTGGTCAGTCGCTGCTGGACCTGGCCGCGGCTGCGACTGAACCCGCGGACGCGGAAGAGATTTTGCGTCGGGCGGCCGCCGTCGACGACCTGCCCGACGCGCAGCAGGTGGAAGTATTCGAGCGGCTGGGCGCGTTGTTTCGGCAACACGGACGGCACGACGACCTGGAGCAGCACCTGGCTCGAGGCATGGACCAACTGGGGTTGCCGCCCGCCGGGCAAGCTCGCTTGGGCGCCGAGCTTTCGGCCTTGATTGGCGCTCGGGGCGAGCCCGATCGCGCCATCGAGGTGATGCGCCGCGCCTTGGCCGAGACACCCGACAACGAAAGCTTGTGGGCGGATTTGGTCGCGCTTTCCCGCCAAGCGCGCGATCGCCAAACCGAAGCCGAGGGGCTCGCGCAGTGGGCGGAGCGGGCTGGTGACGAAAAACAACGCCTGACTGTGCTGCGCGATTTGGCACTGTTGCTCGAAGAGCAAGGCGACGAAGAGGGCGCGCTCGAGCGTTGGGCGAGCGTGCTGGAGCTCGATCCGGACGACGCGCAAGCCATCGCGGCGTTGGAGCGCAAGGCGGAGCGCCAGGGCGACTACGAGACGTTGGTCAAGCTGCTGGCGCGTCGTTCCACCTTGGCCAGCATGGTCGACGACGTGCGGCGCATTCGCCTGAGGCGCGCAGCGGTGCTCGAGCAGCGGCTGGGGCGCCCCGACGAAGCGTGCGCCGAGCTGGAGGCGCTGATCACCTCCACCGGCGACAACCTGAGCGTGCTGCGCGTGCTGGCGGATCTTCACGAGCGGCTGGGCACGCCGCTGCGCGCCGCCGCGTTGTGGTGGCGGGGCAGCGCCGTGGCACAGGGGCGCGACGAAGCCGCCGATTTATCGCGGCGCGCGTGCGAAGCCTACCTGGCGGGCGGCGACGTGGAGGCCGCGCGGCGCGTGCTGGAAGGCATGGGCGCGTGGACCCGCTCCGAACGACTGCTAGAGCTGAGCGTCGAGGTCGAGCGGCGGCGACAAAACCCCGTTGGCCTAGCCGAGGCGCTGGACGAGCTAGCTACGGCTTCCGGCAAACCCGCGGACGAGCGCGCTGCGCTGTTGGTCGAGGCGTCGCGCGCCTCGCTGGCGGCTGGCGACCAAGCCAACGCCCTCGCCCAGGCCAGCCGCGCTGCCCGCATTGCTCCAGAGCTCGCGGACGCCCAGCTAGTGGCTCGCTTTCTGGAGTACCTGACGCGTGGGGGCCCGGGCAGCCCTGACGAGGCGCGCCTGGCCGCGACGGAGCTGCGTGCAGTGCGGGGCGAGCTCAGCGTCGATCAGACCGATTTACGCGCTTTCCTGACGGCCGAGGCCCTGGACAGTGCGCTCGGTGGGGACGCGGGTCTGCGTGAGCTGTTACGCTGCCGCGCCGAGTTGGGCGACACTCCGCTGGTCTCGATGGCCCTGGCAGAGCGCCTGGAAGCCTCCGAGCCGGCTCAAGCCTTGCCGCTCTTCGAGCGGGCGATGGCCGGAGATTTACAGGGTTTACGCAGCAAGAGCCGCGTTGCCTTGGCTGCCGCGCGCGCCGCCAAGCGCCTGAACGAGGTCGATCGCGCGCTCGGGTATTTGGATGCCGCGTTGGGCGATCCAAGCACCCGCGACGCCGCGCTCGAGCTGAGCGGCGAGCTGCCGCCAATGCGTTCACGCGCCCGCTCGTCGCCGCCCACGCGGAACAGCTCCTCGCGGCCGCCCGGCGCTGCCAGCTTCGAACACACCTCCCCGACGCTCGCGGGCAACCCGTCGCTCGAGCGGGGTCGCTACTCGGAGCGGCCCAATTCCCCGGAGGTGGAGTCGTACGCGACCGCTGCCGAGCCTGCGCCCAGCACCGAACGCATCCCCCCCCGCTCGCCGCCGCCTGCGCCCCTCCTCGAATCGCTCGTTCCTCGCTCGGCGCGGCCCCCGCGCAGTGACGAAGCGCGACTCGAGGTGCCATCGGCGCCGCCGCCAAGCCCGCGAGCGGCGCCCGCGCCGCGCAGCATGGGCTCCATGCGGGGGAGCATTTCGGGGCGCTATTCGCTGGCGCCCGAGGTCGACGAGCAGCGGGTGCCGCCGTTGTCGCTGCCGCCCGAGTCGCTGCGCGGACAGTATGCACCGCCTAATTCCGAGCCCAGAATGCCCGACGTGCGGCTGCCGGAGCCGCGACCGGCGTTCGACTCGCGGCCGGAGCTTCAGGCTGCGCTCGAGCTGTCCGCAACCTTCGTCGGGCAGGAGGCAAGCGGCGAGCAGGCACTGTACGAGGCGTTGCGGCGCGGCTCGATCGACGCGGGCCTCGACCTCGTGCGGCAGTTGGAGAACCGCCCCACGCGCGCTCACGATTTGGTGAGCGTGGCGCGCCGCCTCGCGCTGCTTCAACCCGGCGACCTGCAGGCGGTCTCGCGCCTGCACGACGCGGCGCTGCTCGATCGAGATGCCGTCTACGCCCGCTCGGCCGAGCACGTGCTGTCCGTCCTCAGCTCGGGTCGAGCCGCCGAGGCTCCCTCGCTGTCGGATCAACCCGAGCAACCCGACGCCGTGCGCGCCCTGCTTTTTCGCGAGCAATCCAGCCGCGCGCTGGAGGCGCTGTCGCTGGTCTGGGAAGGCGCCGAGCACGTGTTTCGGCGCGACCCCAGCACCTACGGCGTGACGGGGCTCGAACGCGTGCCGGCCGGCGCACCCACGCCCCTTGCTCGCTCCTACGCGGCCCTGGCGCGTTCGCTCGGGCTGCTCCGAACCCCGCTTTTTCAACGCCGCAGCGCTGGCCCGGTCACGGTCAGCCTGGCGCTACTGTCGCCGCCGGCGGTCATTCTGTCTGGCGACGTGCGCCAAGACAGCCCGGAGCTACGCTTTCACCTGGGCGCCATGTTGGCGGCGGCAACTCCTCAATACGCGCTGTTGTTCGGCTCGCCCGAGTCACAAGGGCGAGCCGTGCTGCGCGGCCTTTCGTTCGCGTTCAGTCCGCCGCGCGCCAATGTGGGCAACACCGGCGCGGTGTTGAACCTGGCCGAAGTCTTGTGGGAGAGCATCCCGGCGCGCTTGCAGCGCCGCCTGCGCGAGCTGTGCGAAGACCCGGAAGCGCTGGACTACGACTTGGCGCTCAGCGCTGCCAAGCTTGCAGTGCGCCGCGCCGGCTTCTTCGGCTCGGGTGATTTGGGCGTTTCGCTGCGGCAGGTTGCGGCCGAAGAAGGCTACGAGCTCGATACGTCGACGCAAAACCTGCGCAGCTTCGTGCGTGACAACACGACGGCGCGTAACCTGTACTCGTTGGCGCTGGGCGCCGAATACGCTCACACTCGATTTCAGTTCGGTCGCGGAGGCAGCCGCTAGGCTGTTTTTTGGATGAATTTGGCACCGCTTTTTCAACGCGCCGCGACTCGCCTGTCATGGCTCGGGCAGCTCTTCCCGCTGCCGCGAGCCTGGTTTCGCGGCTTGGCACGGCTGTCGCTAGGAGCGGCTGCCGTCAGCATGTTGTCCGGTTGCCTCGTCGACGATCCGCCTCCCTATACTGCACCGCAGCGAACGCCGCCGCGACTCGACTACAGCAAGGCAACCCCAGGGCTCGACCAACTCATCGTCAAGAACTCGGGCGAGCTCATCGAGTTCAAAATACCGGTTGCGTCCGAGGACGCGGGCGACCCGCTGGCAGCCAACTTGCTCTTAGACTACGGCGGCGACGGAACCATGGCGGATTTCTTGCGCCCGGGGACCATGCCCGCGTCCACGCTGAGTGATCCGAACCCGCGCGTCTTTAGCTTGCCGTGGACCGTTCGGCCGGCGCTCGCCCCCGGTTGTCACCGCTTCACGCTGCGCGTCACGCACGCTTCGAACGTCGACCTCGATCGCCCCGAGCTGGCGATCGACAAGTCGGACTTGGCGGAAGCCTTCTGGTTCGCGAACATCAACGTCGCGCCGGAAAACGCCGGCTCGCTCGTCAACTGCCCGACCGGCGGGGTGAAGTAACCATGTCGCGTCGGCTGCTACCTTGGCTCATGCTGCTGCCTTCGGCGTGGGGCTGCACCGTGACCGCGGTCAGCCAGGGGGACGATCCACGCCCCAGCAACTCCTGCACGAGCGAATCGGATTGTGGTCAAGACACCTGCCGCGATGGACTGTGTCAGCCGCTCAACGGCCAGCTCGAAGCGCTACTGATCTCTGCCACCCCTCCGTCCGACAGCGGCATTCCGCACCTGACGTTCGTTGCCCAGCTGGACAACGTGCCCACCAGCGGCGGTAGCCAGGACCTCACGCTGCCCGGGCCGAGTCACGTCGTCGGCAGCCTAGTGTTGCCGAAGGGCGCGACTTGCTACCCGGGGTTCATCAGCGACGACCCAAGAACTCCCATCGGACCGGCCGATGACGGCAAGAGCCTACCCGTCACGGTTACGCTTGCCCTGAGCCAACGACTGCTCGGTTTGGCCCAGCAGCCCTACTTTGCCAGCACCAGCACGCGCAACAAGCAGGGCGGCTACACCTTCGACATTCAGGTACCGCGCGGTGAATACGACGTGTACCTGGCGCCGCCCGCAAAGCAGGAGGGCTGCCCGGTACCGCCGCAGCTTTATCGAAGCTTCGTGATTGACCGTGAGAATGCGGAAATCACTTTTCCGCTCTCGTCGATCGCCAACCTGCCCTTGGGCATTCGCTGGCCCAAGGCGAGCCCCAGCCTCAGTGGCTGGGTCGTCGACATCATCGAACCCCTGGGCGGCAATCCCATCTCGACGCAGCGCGTGCTGGGCGAACCCATTAGCTTGGGCGAAAAGCTCGTGGAGTATCCGGCGGGGCTGTTCTACTCGACGGTCGTGGCACCGGTTGCTGCCACGGGCGTAGCTTCGGCGAGCGATTTGCTGCGGCTGCGGCCGCCCCGCGACCTAATCGCTCCGACCATTTTCTTGGATCGCTCCGCGCTTGGCCTGCTCTTGCCACCTGGTCAACGCGTCGTGCTCGACCGCTTCACGCGCATCCCGTTGCCCGTCACGGTGGAGGGGCAGGTGGCTCGCTTGGAGGACGGCACTCCGGTGGGTGGCTACGTCACCCTGGTCTCTACCAAGATCTACGGCGTCGACCCGGGCATTTTCGCTTCCTACCAGACCACCGTTCAGGTGGGGGTCGACGGAGCCCTCCGCGCGGAGCTACCGCCCGGTAAGTACCGGGTCCAAGCCGTCCCGCCCCTGCCCGGCGGTCAAAGCCTCGACGGCGCCCTGGCCGCGCTCGAGACGACCTGGGACATTCCTGCCGATACGCCGGTTCAATACGGCAAGCTACTTGAGCTACAGCCCATTTCGGCCGTGGTGGGTCAGACGCGCTTCTTGGGGGCGCAGGTCCAAGCGGTGCCTTCGCCGCAGACTATTTTGCCCTTCGAGCAGGCTTTCGGCGCGGGTCCGTTTGCGCCCCGGGCGAGCGCGGGGTTGGTTGACGACGCCGGTCGGTTCGTCGTCAAGGCAGATCCAGGCTCGTTCGACGTCTCGGTCCAAGCGCCGGACACTTTGGGTTTTGGTTGGTTCGTCCGCCCGGGCTTACAAGTCGAAGCGCAAGACCTGGACCTGGGGCGCGTGACCTTGCCAACGCCGTCGCTACTCTTTGGCACGGCTCGCGTGTCGCTCAGCGGCACCGAAGCGCCCCTCGCCTCTGCGGCGATCCGCGCCTACGCCTACTTGGATAAGGACCTTGCCTACACGCGGGACCCGAAGCTAGCCGTCTCGGTCGTGCAAGTGGCCGAGACACGCGCCGACGAAAACGGCGTCTTTCGTCTGTTGATCCCTTCGCGCATCGCTGCCTCAAAGTAAGACGCCAATTCTACTCACACCTGATCTCGAGGCCGCGTTGGACGAAGCGGTAAGTGAGCCACCCTCGGGAATGGAGTGGCGGCAATCGTGCGGGCATAATATCGTGACGCCCGTGCCTCTTTCGAGCGCACCCAGAAGCCTGCCGCCTCCGCCTCCCGAACAGGAAGCGGATTTGGCAGGCGCCCTTCACGAGGTGTCGAACGCCCTAACGGTCGTTCTTGGCTGGCTCGACGTGGCCTACGCACGCCTAGAGCCCGGCGCAGCGCGCGACGCCGTTGATGTAGCGCGGACGCACGCGCGTCTGGGTCACGGCATTTCACGCAGCGCCATCGGTGCCGAGGCGCCAGATTCGACGGCGCAAGCTAGTGGGCGCAGCGTCGCCGAAAGCGCGCTCATGGGCGTGCGGCCCCAGGCGGAGCAACGCGGCGTGCAGCTCGACCTGCAGCTGTTGGACTCCGGTTCAGCCCTGCTCGGCGGCGTCGGCTCACTGCTGCAAGTTCTCACCAACCTGCTGCTCAACGCGATCGACTTCTCGCCGCGTGGCTCGACAGTCTCCGTCAGCGTCCGCGAAGAGGGCTCGTCTGTCATCTTCGCGGTCAGCGA
Source organism: Myxococcales bacterium (assembly GCA_043752365.1). Taxonomy (GTDB): domain Bacteria; phylum Myxococcota_A; class Polyangia; order Polyangiales; family Polyangiaceae; genus PMG-095. The sequence continues at coordinate 12,897 of JAYUYU010000430.1, forward strand.
CGAAGGACCGGGTATCGATCCAGAGCGGGTGGCGACCTTGCTCACAGCGTCCGCTTCTACCCGCAGGGGTGGAGCTGGCGTGGGGCTCCGGCACTCGGCCGCCCTGTCCCGCACCAAAGGCGGTTCGCTCAGCGTAGCGCGCACCAGCCCCGGTGCCTGCTTCGACTTGCGCTGGCCCATCGCCGAGTTGCGTACGGGCACTACGCCAAAGCGCGTCAAGCGCCCCACCGTGATGGGCGCGCGCGTGCTGGTCGTCGAAGACGACGCCGCCGTGCGGTCGCTGGTCGAGCTAGCGCTCGAAGCTCGCGGCGCGGAGCCGCAGGTGGTGGCCAGCCGAACAGAATTCGACGCGGTTTTGGCCCAAGGCGGCGAGCTCGACGCCGCGCTGGTCGACTTGTCGCCTTTGGCGGCGGACGCGGCTTCGGCCTTCCAGGCTCTACGCGCCCGCCACCCGGGCATCCCGGTCATCCTCATCAGCGGCGTCGCTAGCGGCGTCCCCGAAGAGCTAGTCAATGAAGTGAGCGCATGGGTCAGAAAGCCGTTCGAAATGGGCGAGGTCCTCGCGGTCCTGGCGTCCATTCTCGAAGCTCGCGCCCGCGTGTAGGTCCGCGTCGCGCGTGTCCCTGATTTCTCGGTCTCCGTAAACGTGCCCGTGCCCGAAAAGCCGCACGCGACGCGCATCTTCGTTTGATAGGCCGAGGTTCCTGGCGCGGGCCTTAGCCCGCGCGCGCCGCGCCCAGCTGGGCGGTATCCGTCCGGGGAAGGCCGTCCTGTTCGCGCCACGCGCGACGGCTGAGGCTCGCGCGCGATGCCAAGATCTTCAGTCCGGGGAGTCGAGTTTTGGG